>NZ_JAEQCI010000026.1:114907-129347 GCF_020738565.1 Microcoleus sp. PH2017_12_PCY_D_A
GGTAAGGTGCGCATTGCGCACCCTACATAATATAGGTTTTGCACAGGTAACAGCGGTAAGGTGCGCATTGCGCACCCTACATAATATAGGTTTTGCACAAATAAGATTGTACTAAATTCTAAAATTTTTATGACATTAGCAACCATAAAACAGTTATTCACTTATCCAATTAAAGGGCTGACACCGCAAGCAATGTCGGAGTTTGCTTTAACAGCAGGACATGGCATTAAGGGCGATCGCGCTTTTGCGCTGCTGTTTACAGATTATCTTGAAGGTGCAAAGATGCCCCCAGATAGCGCATCTTGGATTAGCAAAAAATATTTGGCGGTTCAAAACGATTGGCCTCTACTAGCAGCTTTAGAGTGCCATTATCAACCGGAAATGGCTGTTTTAACAGTCAAGCGTCAAGGAGTTGCAGTGTTGTCAGCAGAAACAAACACAGCAGCGGGGCGCGATCGCATCAGCACTTTTTTTACCGAATATCTGGCGGAGATTCAACCAACAAAAGAAGCCAGACACCCGCAGCTTGCACCTTTGCGGTTGGTGGGTAACAGTAGTGGCGAAACTCGTTATCCCGATCGACAACCGGTACATATTTCTCTCCTGAGTCAAGCTACATTAGACCAATTAACCGAAGTCGCCCAGCAAAATATAGATGCGGGCAGATTTCGCCCAAACGTTGTGCTAGAAGGCATGGAAGCTTGGTCAGAATTTGAGTTGATCGGAAAGCAGTTTCAATTAGGTACGGCGCGGATCGAAGTTACAGCACGAATTGGTCGCTGTGTCAATGTAGAAGTAAATCCACAAACGGGCGATCGAGATATAGCCCTACTCAGTTTACTACAACAAGAATTCGGTCACGCACAAACAGGAGTTTTAGCCAAAATTATCAACAGCGGTACAGTTAAAATCGGCGATAATTTGAATTCCTAATTGGTTTGTAGTGAGGACTTTAGTCCTTCTTGAATGCGGACTGAAGTCCTCACTACAAAGCTTTTTTCGTTCGTAGTGAGGACTTTAGTCCTTCTTTAAATGCGGACTGAAGTCCTCACTACAAACCTCATATTATGCTTCTTCCGAAATCCGCACCTTATTACCAATCAACTTCAGAAAACTCACTCCAAAATGTTGAATTTCCAAAAAATTAGCATAAGCAGGAGTTGACTTATAAACCCTAAAAGTCCGCATAATTCCCAAAGTCGCCGCACTTTCCAGCGGGCCAACAAAGCTAGTATCCCTGTCCAAAAAATGAGACTGCTTAGCCCAGTGAGCCATCTGTTCCGCATTCAAAAAATAGCAGCCGGAATGAGGATTTAAAGTCCGATCAAAAGAGATTGGCTGTTCCATAATTTTCCCCACTAACTGCGGCTGCTGCTCCACATTTTGAAACTTAGCAGTAGCTCCTGGCACTAAATTACCATCAATATAGGCTTTAAAAACAGCCCCTTGAGGCGATACTTCATAGCGATTTGGTTGCAACAAATTTCCATTTCCACCATGATGAGTAAACCAATTTAATTTACTAAAAAACCACGGATCGTGCAGAACCAAATCATCTTCGAGATAACAGAAATAATCGTATTTGTCAAGGCACGATCGCAAAACAGCTTGACACTCAAACCCCAAAAGCAGAGGTTCGCATTTGGTAGCGTGGTGCATAAAAGACCTCGGCTGCACAGGCAATTGAGGCAACAGGTGATAACCTTGAGTAGTGCAAACAACAATATCAATTTCGTGATTTTGAGATTGATTTGCTGGGATAGTGGCACATTCGCTAATGTCAATCATGCACTGAGATTTGCCATACAAAGCTTGCAGCGAAGTTATGCAAGCAGTTAAAGCATTGATGCGCGGTTGCGGATCGTTTCGCTGGGAAGCGTGTTTCCCATCGCCGCTGGGATTGTAAAAGTGAGCAATAGTGAATAGGATTCGCATTTGTGTGGATTAACAATTAAAAATTTAAACAATAAAACAGAATACCGGGCGGTTGAAACCGCGTCTATACAGACAAAACCTGCCGACGCAGGTTGAAGGCCGGACGGTGAAAATTACGTTCTTTTCTTGAGTCCGCGCACCATCCGGACATCGTTTGTATAGCAGCGGTTTCAACCGCCGTCTTATCCGCCGTCTTATCCGATCCCAAGCGTATTGCACAAAACCCCTATCAATCTTACCGCATTCATTCTGCAAATAACTCCGGCAATCGCGATCGCAACTCAGCATTTAAACGCGGCAACTCATCCCGCATTTGCAAGTACCAGTCTCGGCGTTGCCGGTAGTGCCCGCACAGCAAGCGGTTGTCGCGCACCCATTCGTAAGCATTCGCGGCTATTTCCTGGCGCATAGAAGTGTCGGAAATTAGGGAATTTAGTTTGAGTTCAAACTCTTTTTCATGTTTGTAAATCAATCCGGTTTCACCTTCTACAATCGAATGTTCGTACACGGTGGGACTTGCCAAAACCGCTACTCCCCGCGCCGCACATTCAATGAATTTTAAATCTGATTTCATTTCATTAACCGGGTTAGCAACGAGCGGAAGTAAAGCTATATCGCAACTGTACATGATTTCTTGATACCCTTCGTAACTGCAAAATGGTTCAAATTCCTTTTGCTGTATTTCCAAGGATTCAAAAAATCTGCGGTCGTGGATAACTTTAACTCTAATTCGGTGTTTGTGTGCAACTAAAACTCGATTCAGTGCAGCCATAATTGGTTGCCAATCATTTTCGCGGTTGAGCGCCCCAAAAAATATCGTGACTGTATGTTCTGCTGGATAGATTCGCGGCGGGGGTAGATAAGCTAATTGATTGGGAAATACGGCAACATTGGGATTGTAGTGTCGCAAAATTTTGGCTAGGGGTTCTGTGGTAGTTTGAACGCAGTGACAGCCGAGATAGCTGAGGTAATTATTGTCTGCGTATTCCCGGCGGCGGATGGGATTGTCGTCAATTTCGGCTACTATTAAATAGTGTTGTTTTAGTAGTTGTTTAAGTTTGGGAATGTAAGCCGGATATTGCATGATTGTCCGTTGCCAGATGAAGACTTTTTCTTCTCCATGTAGCGGGGTAATTAATTCTGCTTCTTTTACGCCGGATACGGTGCGGACACCGGGAATTGTGGCGCTAAATTTGTCCGGTTCCAAAACTCGCACGCGATCGCACCCTGTAGGAGCCATAATAATGGTTTGGATCAGCAGTCTGCGGGGCTGTACGGTCGATTTGGTCGATCGCACGATATAATATTCAGCACCGGTTTCCGTAGCAAAATCGCTGGATTTGAGCTCTAAGGCCTTCACCATGGGATGCAGCAATTGCTGGAATTGGGCAAAATTTTCGGTTTTGTGTCCCTTCCCTTGCAATTCATAAACCTGCAATCGGGCCTGAGCAAATAATGATTTAATGCTTTCAAGGGTAAACCAGTGCTGCATCTTGCTGTCGGGATTTTCCCAATGTCCCCGCAACAGATTGACAATTCGCCGCCAGTATTGAACGTTGGGAATTGTGGCGAAAATTTGTCCCTCCGGCTTGAGCAAAGCACTGTACTGCTGTAGTATCTCCCAGGGGTTTTTGAGGTAGGGTAGCAAGTCGCCAAAAATCAAGCAATCGACGCTTCCGGGCGCGATGTCGAGACTTTCGATCGCAATTTCTTCAATATCGGCTACTGTCACCCAGTTTAGCCGATCGACTGCAATCTTCGCTTTTTCGCGATCGCGTTCAATGCCAATATACTGACAGTGGGGATCGATCAGCTTGTGCTGTTCGCCCCTAGAACCAGTACCGCAGCCAATTTCAACAATGACTTTAGCATCCGGCGGTAGCAGCTTGAAGAGGTCGTGGTTGGCGCGATCGATCACTTTCCCTAAAATTCCTGATTAGTTTGCCGTAAAATAAAGCAGAGCAATCCATGTCAACAGACCAGCAGACCAAGGTTAGCATGGCGATGCCAGTATACAATGGCGATCGGCACATTTGTCAAGGACTAAATTTTCAGTTACCAACTCTTTCTCTGCCCTCTCTTCTCTAACTCTGGGTTCTCTGCGTCCTCTGCGGTTCATTTAAACCTTATTCACCAATCCTGCAAACATTTCTCCTATATATTAGCAATTTTTGAACCAAATCATAATCTACTCTCAACCCCCTATCTCCCTTAGCCGAATTAACACGATCAATTCATTAAGCTTGTCACCCCAAATCAACACCAGATTTTCCTCAATACATAAAAACCTATGAACTATAATTTAGGACTTAACATCGCCGGATACATCAACGGCGAATTTGGCATAGGAGAAGGAGTAAGAGCCAACATCCGAGCCGCAGAAGCCGCCGGAATTCCCTTGGCTATCAACAATTTTACCCGCAGTCCCCACCGTAAAAAAGACACCACATATCAAAACTTTAGCCCAGATAATCCCCATCCGGTAAATTTAATTCAAGTCAACGCCGACGAAGTTGAAACCTTTATCAAAGATAGAGGTTCCAGCTATTTTGATAATAAATACAATATCGGCTTTTGGGCCTGGGAACTTCCCGGATTTCCCCCGAAATGGCAGGCAGCATTTAACCACTTTCACGAAATCTGGACTTACAGCAATTCTTGTGCAGAAGCAATTGCTCAAGCTTCGCCAATTCCAGTCATCAAAATCATGCCCAGTATTTCTTTAACTGTACCTTCTCTCAGCAGAGAAGAACTGAATTTACCTAAAAATAAATTTATTTTTCTGTTTGTATTCGACTTTTGCAGCCGCATCGAACGCAAAAATCCTTTGGCAGCAATCCAAGCATTTAAAGCAGCTTTTGGTGAAGATGACCGCGTATTATTGCTGCTCAAATCTTCCAATTCAGACAAAAATATCAAAGACTTAGAATTGTTAAATTTTGCGACAAACAATTCTGCAAATATCAAACATCTAGACGGGTATTTATCCAAAGATGAAATCAACGGTTTGCTTTACAATTGCGATTGTTACGTGTCGCTGCACCGCTGCGAAGGATTCGGCTTGACAATGGCCGAAGCGATGTTTTACGGCAAGCCTGTAATTGCTACCGGTTATTCATCAAATACAGAATTTATGAATGTCGGGAATAGCTTTTTAGTGAAGTATAAGTTAGTCCCCGTTGAGGAAGATTGCGGGCCTTATAAAAAAGGCAATGTTTGGGCCCAAGCGGATGTCGGACACGCTGCTGATTTAATGGGCTATGTTTTTAATAATTATCAAGAATCTCAAAAAATAGGATTGGTAGCTGCTGCGGAAATTCAGACTTTACTCAACCCGCAAGTTACAGGTAGTAAAATTAGAAAACGTCTTGAATATATTGCCGAGATTACTGATAATTTTCAAAATTTGCCTCTGTCAAGAACTGCCAAAGCAGAGTCTGCAAAAATTAAGGCTGACTTGTCGCCATCACAGCCCAAAAGTCAATCAAAATCTGAACTGCAAAGCTGGCAGCCTTTGGTTAGCATCTGCATTCCGACGTACAACGGAGAAGCATTTATTGAGGAAACAATCAAAAGCGCGATCG
The DNA here is from genome assembly GCF_020738565.1 of Microcoleus sp. PH2017_12_PCY_D_A. Taxonomy (NCBI): domain Bacteria; kingdom Bacillati; phylum Cyanobacteriota; class Cyanophyceae; order Oscillatoriales; family Microcoleaceae; genus Microcoleus; species Microcoleus sp. PH2017_12_PCY_D_A. The sequence goes on from NZ_JAEQCI010000026.1 coordinate 120,427, forward strand.
CCCAAACTTACCCTAACATAGAACTGATTGTATCCGACGATGGCTCCACAGACCGCACAATTGCGATCGCCCAATCCTTCCAATCCCAAACATCCGCCGACTTCCGCATCATCCTGCACCGCAACTACGGCTTATCGCAAAACTGGAACTTCTGCATTTCTCAAGCCAAAGGTGAATACATCAAATTTCTGTTTCAAGACGACTTGCTCGCACCAGAATGTATCGCCAAAATGGTCGCCCTCGCCCAACAAAACCCAGATATAGGAATGGTTTTCTCCCCGCGAGGCATCACCATCGCTGAAGATGAATCTCACCCAATTTTGCGAAAAGCTTCCCAATCAATTAAAGATTTGCACAAAAGTTGGTCTAATTTAAAATCTATTCAGCCAGGGAAAGAATTGCTAGCAGATGCTAACTGCTTGAACAACCCCATCAACAAAATTGGCGAACCGAGTACCGTCTTAATTGCCGCCCGAGTCTTTGCAGAAATAGGATTGTTTGATTCAACATTATCTCAGTATGTAGACTTAGATATGTGGTGGCGGATCATGGGAAACTATCACATCGGGTTTGTAGACGAAAAACTGTCGTCACTGCGGATTCATCCCGAACAACAAACCTGGAAAAACTTCGCGGCTGGGGAAAATCATAAAGATGTCGTCAGATTTTACAATAAACTCCTAAATAGTCCTGATTACAATTTCCTGAATCAACAAATTAAACAGACAATCTGGCAAAAGTTGGCATCGAGAACCCAGCCTAATATATCTGACTTGTCAGCACTGGTTGACAAGTACAAAAAATTGCCATCAAACCAGTCAATTTTGCTCCAAATGCGACAACGCCGCCAACAACTAGCTGAAGCTTGGCTAAATTGTCCCGTTGATAAAATAGAAAGTGCTTACTCGCAAGCAGCGGGGAAGGCTCATAAATTGCTACTAGATAGCCACCTCAAACATGAAATTTTAACCGAGTCGGAACAAAGTTTTGTCCAGCAGTTATCCTCGAAACTTGGCTCAGCAGGGGAAGTTGCCGATAAGATGCCATATTGTCTGGCAGCGATGCTGTACTGCGATGCTTATCAGTTGCCGCTAGAGTATAAAAATGCAGCGATTCCCCAGTGGTTTTTTGACGATTTTCTGAAATTTCTATTTCAGTCTCCGACTTGTTTTCAACAAATGGGAGAGGTTGAAAGGTACTGTGAATATTTCCAGCAGCTAATCGATTACGTGGCTGCTAATATCGCCAGTTTTCCAGATTCGGAAGTTTGGCGTTATTTGGCGGCTTTTGTGGCGCACAGTGTTAGCTTTAAAGCTTTGTATTTAAGTGATGCAAATCTGCTCAATGTCTTGAATCAGCGAAGTGATATTATGGAATTTAATTTAAAAAATATTGGCTCGGAAATAGACTGGAATTTTACTGAGAGAGAATCTGAACGAACTAAAATTAGAGTTGGCTTTCTGCTTGATAAAATTAGTGCTGAATTTGAAACTTTTGCTGCTTTTCCAGCTTTTGAATATTTAAATAGAGACAAATTTGAAGTTATCGTGTATCATTTCCAGGTACAAGATGAGCGACTGGGGAAATATTGCGAAAGTTGCGCTGACAAGTTGGTGCAACTTTCGGAAGAGTTGCCGCAGCAAGTGCAGGAAATTCGATCGCACGATTTAGATATTCTGCTAATTTGCACTAATATCGCCGACACATCCCAACCCAGCGCGCTGCTGTGCTTGCACCGACTGGCGCGCGTGCAAATGGCTACCGCTGCATCCACAAACGCCACTACTGGCGCCCGCAATATCGATTATTTGATTGTCGGAGATTTGGCATTGCCCGCAGATGCAGCAGAGTATCGCGAAAAATTAATTACTTTAGAAGGCTCGGGAGTTTGTTTCAGCTATCCTGTAGAGTTAGCCCCTGCCACCGTTGAACCGACTCGCAGCAGTTGGGGAGCCACCGACGAATCTGTAGTGTTCATCTCCTGTGCTCGGGCTCGGACAATTATCCCAGAATTGCGAGAAACTTGGGCAAAAATTATTGCCGGCGTACCGAATTCTATTTTAGTTTTGTATCCCTTTCGATCGCGCGCCGAAAACTATCCGACTGTGCCTTTTTACCACCAAATTCGATCGACCTTAGGGGAATTTGGAATTGACAAAAAGCGGGTAGTTGTGATAAGAGCGCTATCAAATCGCGCAGATTGCATAAAATGTCTGGAATTGGCTGATATATATTTAGACTCGTATCCATACAGCGATGCCGGCTCCTTAGCAGAACCGCTGTTAGTCGGGTTGCCTGTAGTGGCAAGAAAAGGGCAAAAAACTCGATCGGGACAATTTGCAGCAGTCCTCGAAGAACTACAACTTCCGGAACTGGTAGCACCTAGCGAGAACTCTTATATAGAACTGAGTACAGCACTGGGAACCAACCCAGAACTGCGCCGGCGCTATCGGGATCGAGTCCAGCAAACAATGGTGGCAAATCCCAAAATTCTCGACAGCCGCGCTTACTCCCATCAAATAGGCAAACTATTTGAAAGGAACCCCGTCTGGATGCAAAGCGTCAAGAAATAGACAGCTATAGCGCTAGGTTTCTTAACGCTCTGCTATCATCGGGAGATTGAGGGGTTAGTGGTTGTCGCTCTTTTCCTGCCAAAGCTAGATTAAAAGGGGAAGCGCAAGTCAGTTGGAGATAAAAAAATGACAGGACTTTTTCAAATAGGCGATAAATTACTGCAAGCTCAGGATATGCCATCGCTCCTGAAGCGTTACCAGTTGATGCCCCAATTCTTGCGGGGTGTAATCATCGACCAAGCGATCGCATCCTTTAGTTGCAGCGACGAAGAACGCAAATCAGCCGTCGAGAACTTTCTGGTACAGCACCAACTGACAGCCCCGGATGCCAGAGAAGCTTGGCTCCGCAGCCAAAATATGACGGCAGAAGAACTTCAAGAGATGACCGTCAGGCCCTTGCTGATCGAAAAATTTAAGCAAGAGACTTGGAGGCCTAAAGTAGATAATTATTTTTTAACCCGCAAAGCCAGCCTAGATCACGTAGTCTATTCCCTGGTACGCACCAAAAATCCATCACTGGCAAACGAACTTTACTTTCGCATCCTGGAAGGGGAACAAACCTTTGCCGAAGTGGCGCGCGACTTCTCCGAAGGCCCCGAGGCCAAGTCTGGTGGCCTATTGGGCCCCGTACCCCTCAGTCAGCCTCACCCGGCCATCAGTAAACTTTTATCAGTCAGCCAGCCAAATCAACTCTGGACGCCGCGTCCTCTGGCAGAATGGATGGTAATTATTCGACTAGAAAAGTTCATACCGGCCCAGCTAGACGAATCCATGCGGCTGCACTTGATTAACGAACTCTTTGAAAGCTGGCTCGCCGAACAGATATCGCAAATAGGCCCGCTACAGCCATTTTCTTCCGTATCTTCAATATCGTGACCGAAAGCAATTTTGCTCAGGAGCCCCCGGATTTATCGGTGGAGACTTGAAAAAGCGTAGCATTTTGACAAAAAGCCTCCGGATTTATCTGTGGATTCAAATCTAAAATCTAAAATCTAAAATCTAAAAATCGGATGACTTCTTCCGCTGTTTCCCTCTCCCAAATTCAGGATTTCTTAGCTCAAACACCTCCCTTTGACCGACTGTCAGAGACGGATCTAGCAGCCTTGGTGGCTAAATGCCAGCTTCTAGGCTACCGGACGGGACAACCCCTGTTTGAACGGGAAAAAATGCCGACTCAGGTGGCAATTATCTATCAAGGTCAGGCCCGGCTGCTGGGCTTTGACCAACGATCGCAGCGCCACGTCAGTTTGCGCTTGGTGCAGTCAAAGGAAATTCTCGGCTGGGCGGGTTTGCTCAGGGGGGTTCCCTGCGAAACTGCGATCGCCTCTACAGATGTAATCGCGATCGTCCTACCTGCTGAAGATTTCCTGAGCGTACTGGAAAAACAGCCGACATTTGGAGAAGCTTTTCACGCTCACTCTTCCTTGAGCGAAGTATTTGAACTGTTGAGCCTGGAATTGCAGCGCCAAGCCGACGGCACTTCGGATCTCAAGGAACTAACTCGGCAAGCTTGGCAAGACGCGACAGTTGTCAATGTCCCAAAGGGTAACAAAAAAACCCAAGACCTCGTTAATGAACTAGATGCCGATCGAATTTGGCTAGTCAGCAGCGGCGTCTTGGGCGAGTTTCCCACCGGCAGCCGCTTTTATGCTGAAAATGCAGCCAAATCCTTAAAAGTAGAAGGCCACGCCGGCGCCCGCTTGGTCGGCTTCCGGGAACCCTCAGCATTACCAACAGAGCCATTAGATCCCCTAAATGGCGAGACAGACACAGGAACAGGAGGCTTAGGGAAAAAGCCACCCATTACTTTTGACGATGTACCCTCCGCCCCCGATCGTCCCCCAGAACGCCCAATCGACCAACACAAGGATGCGGGGAATTATCCAATTTTCCGCGCCAAAGGGCAAATAGATGCCCCGCTAGCTTGCTTCCAAATGTTGAGCAAGTATTTCGGTATCAAATTTCGTCGGGATATCATCCGCAAAGTTCTAGAAAATCAGTTAAAAACCGCTGGTCTGATCAATCTGCAAGCCTGCGGGGCGATCGCCCAAAGCATCGGCCTGACACCCCAATTGGCGCAAGTGCCAGCAGACGCCATCAACCGCATCAAAGCTCCCATAATGATTAAATGGGAAGACAGCTTTGCCATTGTTTACAGCATCACCGAGCAAGAATTGGTGCTAGTCAGCCCAGAAAAGGGGCGGATGCGGAAGCGGGTACCTCAGTTTAGAGAAATCTGGGGAGAACAGGGAGAAGTCCTGCTGCTGCAAGCGCCGCAAGTCGAACAAAAAGAGCAGTTCAGCTTCTGGTGGTTTGTACCAGCGCTGATGGAACACAAAACAGTATTTGTTGAGGTACTCCTATCCTCATTTTTTGTGCAGCTATTCGGTCTTGCCAACCCATTAATCAGCCAAGTAATTATTGATAAAGTATTGGGTCAGCGCAGCATCGACACCTTAGATATTTTGGGTGCGTTTCTGTTAGGTGTTGCCCTGTTTGAAGGATTGCTCAACGGTTTGCGTACCTTCTTATTTGTAGATACTTCCAACCGCATCGATGTCAAATTGAGTGCGGAGGTAATCGACCACTTGCTCCGGCTGCCCCAGAATTACTTTGACAACCGGCGCGTGGGAGATCTGGTTTACAAATTCAGCATGATGGGCCAGATTCGGGAATTCATGACAGGTACGGCTCTGACAGTGGTTCTCGATGCAGTATTTTCGGTGGTTTACGTCGCCGTGATGCTCTCCTACAGCGTGAAGCTAACCTTCGTATCTTTGGCGGTGGTACCGGTACTGGCGCTGATGATTGTTCTGATCAATCCGCTGGTGCTGCGCCTGATCAAACAAAGAAATATGCGTTTTGCTGACTCTCAATCCTATCTAGTGGAAGTAGTCACCGGGATTCAAACTGTTAAAGCTCAAAATATTGAACTGAAATCTCGCTGGGAGTGGTCTAGCCGTTACGCAAAATACATTACAGCTAGTTTTAAAACAATTCTGACGGGGACTACGGCAGGTACGATTAGCAGCTTTTTAAACCAGGTGGGTAACTTAGCTCAGTTGTGGGTGGGAGCTTATTTGGTACTGAGCAATGACATTACTTTGGGTCAGTTGATTGCTTTCCGAATTATTTCGGGGAACGTGACTGGTTCGCTGCTCAGGTTTGTGAGCGTGTGGCAGAGTTTCCAAGAGGTCTCGATGTCGATCGATATGCTCAAGGATATCATCGATAAACCCACGGAAACCAGCGAGGAAGACCGGAGCAATATCCCCCTCCCGGCAATTCAAGGGCAGGTTAGCTATGAAGAGGTTTCCTTCCGATTCCTGGAGAGCGGCGCGCTGCAATTGGCGAATGTCAACTTGGATTTTCCCGCTGGCAGTTTTGTGGGAATTGTGGGGGGAAGCGGTTCCGGTAAAAGTACGGCAATGAAGCTGTTGCAGCGTCTTTATCCACCGCTGTCGGGCCGGATATTTATTGACGGCTATGACATTGCTAAGGTGGAATTATATTCGCTCCGCAGTCAGCTTGGGGTGGTGCTGCAAGATACTTTGCTGTTTAACTGCACTGTCCAAGAAAATATTGCTCTGAGCAATCCCGATGCGAGTACGGATGAGATTGTGCGAGCTGCGAAATTAGCCGTAGCTCACGATTTTATCATGGGCTTGCCCGCTGGTTACAATACGGTGGTGGGAGAACGGGGTTCATCGCTTTCTGGGGGTCAACGGCAGCGTTTGGCGATCGCCCGGACGATTTTGCAAAACCCGAGACTGCTAATTTTAGACGAAGCTACAAGCGCCCTGGACTACCATTCCGAACGCCAAGTTTGCAACAACTTAGCAGAAGCTTTCGCCGGTCGCACGGTGTTTTTCATCACTCACCGCCTGACTACAATCCAAAATGCTGATGTCATTATTATGATGGATCAAGGTTCTGTAGTCGAGCGCGGAACTCATAAAGAATTAATGGCTCTGAAAGGGCGTTACTACTGCCTATTCCAACAACAAGAGTCATCGAATACGTGATGATGGGGAATGGGGCAGAGAGGGCAGAGAGGGCATCGGTAATAGTTAGTGGTTAGCCGTCACTTGTTAATAGTTTTGATAATAACAAATGCCCAAGGCCCAAATAACAACTAACAACTAACAACTAACAACTAAAAACCAACAAATAACAAATAACAAATGGCTATGAAATCGGTAATCCTTTCTGAGCAACCAGTCATTCTCGAAAAACCAGCGATTTGGTCGCGCTTGTTTTTGTGGATGATCATGCTGATGACCAGTTCGGCTGTAGTTTGGGCTTATTTTGCTAGCGTAGAGCAAGCTGTCCCCGCTGTCGGCCAATTGGAACTCAAAGATGGTGCTAGAGACATCCAAGCGCCTGCTACGGGCGCTGTGGTGAGACTTCACGTCGAAAATGGCGATCGCGTAGAAAAAAACCAGCCCCTGCTCACATTCAACCCCCTAGCACCCAGTGCCGATTTAACATCGATCAAGAAAACTAAAGAGGCCCTGGAAAAGGAAAATAAATTTTACGAAGATGTCGTCAGCGGCAAAGTTCAAGGCCCTATTCCTTCCAGCCTAGAATCCACAATCAAGGACAGACAGAGCCTTGCAGCACAAAATCAAGTGCTGCAAGCTTTGATTGACGAGCTGTACCTCAACCGGGGAGCCAGCGGAAGTTTTGATGCAGCTCAGCAGGGACTGTATGTTAATTATCGATCGGAATATCTGTCTCGGGTAGCCGCCGCCCAAGGCCAAGTTCAGGAATTAGATAAACAACTCAAGCAAGCTGAAAATGCTGAGAAAGCCGCCGGCGATCAAATGATCGTAGCGCAGCAACAATTGGGTTTTGCTCAGAACCAATTAAATTATTCTCAGCAGCAGCTAGCTTCTTCGCAAGAGCAAGTTAAATCAGCCCTGGCTCAGAAAGAGTTGGCCGAAGAACAGTTAGCGAAATCCCAACAAGTATTGAAGTCAAATCAAGGTATTTTGGGCAGACTAGGCCCGCTCGTAGAGCAAGGAGCGATCGCAGAACTGCAAAGAGAAAAGCAGGAACAAGATGTTTTCAGAGGTCAAGGCGACGTTCTGAAACAGCAAGATCAAATCAAGCAGCGCGAAGGTGAAATCAACGCCCGCAAAGGGGAAATCAATACCCGCAGAGGCGAGATCAATACGCGCCGAGGCGAAATTAATGCGCGTCAAGGTGACATCCAAAAAATAACCGCTGAAGTAGAGCGCCAGCAAGGAGAGCAAGCGCGCATTCAGGAGTCGATCGCCCGCGCCCAAGAACAGTTGAAAAACACTAAAGATGCCTGGGCAAAAGAACTTTACAGCAAAATAGCTGAAAACCAGAAACAAATTGCCAGCAGCGATTCTCAACTCAGCCGCTTCAAAGTGGAAAACCTGAAAAAGCTGTCGGAAGTAAATGCTCAGCTAGAAAAAGCCCAGCAAGTCCGCGACACTCAAATTATGAAGGCTCCGGTATCCGGCGTTATCTTCGATTTGAAGCCTTCTAAGAAGGAGAATGCGAAGTTGGATCTAGCAAAAGATCCGATATGCCAATCCATTATTAACTCGGTAGTGAAGCCTGGGGAACCGCGCCCCAAACGCTGCGAAGAAGCTTATTACGAAGCGCAGCAAACTGAGAAGCTGCTCAAGGTTTTGGACGATGAAAACGGCTTGCAAGCAGTTGTTTACCTGGAAAACAGCAACGTGGCTCTCGTGTTGGATGGTATGAAGCGGAAGCGGGAGAAGTTGGAACAATATCACGGCAAACAATTAGATGGAGAAAAGATTGACTGCGAAAAAGGCAAAAGCTGCCTGTGTCCTGAGAAGGAAGTTAATAGAGAGAAATTGGGTTTGACGCACTACGAATGCGTGCCTGTGGAACTGAATGTTGAAGCTTTTCCGGCCTTGGAGTTTGGTACTGCTCAGGGTGAAGTGAAAGAGATTAGCAGCGATGCTGAGCCTCCTACTGAACTGCGGAAATACTACGCTTTCAAAACCAAAATTAAGCTCAAAAATCAAAAGTTTGTCTTGAACAAGGGCAAGCCAACTGAACAGGAAGTTAACTTGCAGTCGGGAATGGCCGTAAGTTCTAATATCAATATCGGCAAGCGGACTGTTTTGCAGATGTTTATCAACCGATTTACTGGCAAGCTGGATACGTTCAAGACTGTTAAGTAATGGGGTGAGCAGAATTGAAGAGGACTAAAGTCCTCACTACAAACTTGATGACTGGTTTGTAGTAAGGACTTTAGTCCTAATTCCCCCGGTTCGTAGTAAGGACTTTAGTCCTAATTCCCCCGGTTCGTAGTAAGGACTTTAGTCCTAATTCCCCCGG
>NZ_JAEQCI010000176.1:0-8714 GCF_020738565.1 Microcoleus sp. PH2017_12_PCY_D_A
AGTCCTTCCCAAAAAGTTCGTAGTAAGGACTTCAGTCCTTTCCAAAAAGTTCGTAGTAAGGACTTCAGTCCTTTCCAAAAAGTTCGTAGTAAGGACTTCGATCCTTTCCAAAAAGTTCGTAGTAAGGACTTCGATCCTTTCCAAAAAGTTCGTAGTAAGGACTTCAGTCCTTCCAACCCAAGGAGATTAAATAAATGTTGAGTTTTAGTCAATCAAAAGCCTTTTTCATTGCAGCCGCCTTTGCAAGTTTTAGTTTTTCGCTTTATAGCTTTCCAGTTTTCGGCAAAGAGCAAAGTCTTTCACCGGAAAAAGTAGAAGCCTTAAAAAAACAAACTCAATGCTCGTTTATTACAGGGGAAGGCGGCGCGGTTAACATTCGCAAAGGCCCCGGCAATAAGTACCCGGTTGTAGCTAAACTCAAAAGAGGAGACGGAGTTCGAGCTGTTAGCAGACAAGGTAATTGGGTAAAAATTGCGGCTAGAACTTCTGGGAATGCTCCTAATGAAACTTTTACAATTCTTGACGGTTGGGTGAACAATCAATTTATTAATGGCTGTTCGGAAGACCAATTTGATAGATGGCGGAAATAGATTCGGTACTCTAAGGTACGTAGTTGCGCTCTTTGCGCTCTAGGTCAAAGAGCGCAAAGAGCGCAACTACATACCCTTATTTAATAAACCTCGTGCAAAATATTTTTATGATACAATAAAGAGGTTTGCTAAGAGTTGATTGAATCCTAACTCCAACTTAGTTTCACTCTTGTCTTTTTATAAAGTGTTATACTCTAAAAACTCAATTGGTAATTAATAATGCACAAGATTCCTGTTACAGTAATCACTGGTTTTCTCGGTAGCGGCAAAACCACCTTAATTCGCCATTTATTGCAAAACAATCAAGGCCGCCGCATTGCTGTTTTAGTTAATGAGTTTGGCGAAATTGGGATTGACGGAGAATTGCTGCGCGATTGCCAAGTTTGCGATGATGAAGAAAGTGTTAGCAGTAATATTGTAGAATTAACAAATGGTTGTCTTTGCTGCACTGTGCAAGAGGAATTCTTGCCGACGATGCAGGAATTGTTGAAGCGCAAAGACCAAATTGATTGTATCTTAATTGAGACTTCTGGTCTCGCACTTCCTAAGCCTTTGATTCAGGCTTTTCGCTGGCCGGAAATTCGCACGGGTGCTACTGTTGACGGGGTGGTTGCTGTTGTTGATTGCGAGGCTGTTGCTAGCGGTACTTTTGTCGGCGATATCGATGCTTTGATGGCGCAGCGAGAGGCTGATGATAGTTTGGATCACGAAACGCCGATCGAGGAATTGTTTGAAGATCAGTTGGCCTGTGCCGATATGGTACTGTTGACGAAGGTCGATCGCGTAAATTCAGAAACTCACCAGAAAGTTCAAAGCTGGTTGCAGCAAGAATTGCGCCCGAGTGTAAAAATTGTTCCCTGCAAGGCTGGCGAAATTAACCCCGATGTGCTGTTGGGATTTAATGCGGCGGTTGAGGATAATTTGGAGTCCCGCCCGAGTCACCACGACACGGAGGAGGAACACGAGCACGATGATGATATTAACTCGACTTTCTTTATTGCCGATCGCGAATTTGAACCGAATGCTTTGGTGAAAAAGCTGCAAGCCTTGATGCAGCAAGAGGAAATCTATCGGATTAAGGGGTTTGTGGCGGTTCCCAAAAAACCGATGCGGATGGTGTTGCAAGGTGTGGGTTCGCGTATAGAATATTTTTACGATCGCCCTTGGCAACCTTCCGAACTCCGTCAAACCAAGCTGGTGATTATTGGCAAAGAGTTGGAGCGCGATCGAATTGCAACTATAATTGGCAGTTAATTCTCTTGAGTCATCGGTCATACCTATAAAGGTTCGTAGTGAGGAATGCAAGTCCTTCTAATAGATGCGGACTTGCATTCCTCACTACGAACCTACAATCTGTCAAGGTTCGTAGTGAGGAATGCAAGTCCTTCTTCTATGGATGCAGACTAAATTCCTCACTACCGACCTACAATCTGTCAAGGTTCGTAGTGAGGAATGCAAGTCCTTCTATGGATGCAGACTAAATTCCTCACTACCGACCTACAATCTGTCAAGGTTCGTAGTGAGGACTTTAGTCTTTCTATAGATGCGGACTAAAGTCCTCACTACGAACTTACAAGTCCAGTTAACAATTTATTAACATTATTAAATATTGTGGCGGTGGCCAGCCAGTCTGGTGTAAAATAGCGACAATGGTTATCATTCTACAAAACTAGAGGTAAAATATGGTTACTGCTGGAGCGATCGAATCAGTTCCCGTGACCGTTCTCACAGGCTATCTGGGTGCAGGCAAAACTACGCTACTGAACCACATTTTAACACAGGAACACGGCCAAAAAGTTGCAGTCATCGTCAACGAATTCGGCGAAGTAGGCATCGATAACCAACTGATAATTGATGCCGACGAAGAAATTTTTGAGATGAACAACGGCTGCATTTGCTGTACAGTCCGAGGTGATTTAATTCGGATTATCGGCAACTTGATGAAGCGGCGCGACAAATTCGACCACATAGTCATCGAAACCACAGGTTTAGCCGACCCCGCACCCGTAATTCAGACATTCTTTGTAGACGAAGATATGCGCGATCAATTGCTGCTAGATGCAGTAGTGACTGTCGTTGATGCCAAGCACGTCTGGCAACATTGGGATGCGGAAGAAGTTCAAGAACAAATTGCCTTTGCTGACGTAGTTTTACTCAACAAAACTGATTTAGTAAGTGCGGAAGAATTGGCGAAATTAGAAAAGCAAATTCGCGCCATAAATGCAATAGCAAAAATCCACTGCACTCACAATGCAGAACTAGAAATTGATGCCTTGTTAGGCGTCAAAGCATTTGATTTGAACCGCGCCTTAGAAATCGAACCGGACTTTTTGGGCGTACACGTTCACGAACATGATGCAACAGTCAAATCAATGGCAATAGTAGAATCTGGTGCTGTTGATGGCGACAAATTTAGTGATTGGATTGGCGAATTATTGCGGACTCAAGGCACAGATATCTTTCGGACAAAAGGCATTTTAAACATATCTGGACAAGAGAAGCGATTTGTTTTTCAAGGAGTACATATGCTGTTCGATGGCAGACCGGATCGACCTTGGAAAGATAGCGAAACTCCGAAAAACGAACTTGTTTTCATCGGTCGCAACTTAAATGCCGATCAATTAACAGAAGATTTCCGTAAGTGTCTGGTTTAACTGAATATTTGGCTTTTAGGAACAGGCTTTCGGGCCTGTTCCACAAGAAAAAAATTCATCTTTTGTGGAACGGGCATCTTGCCAGTTATTAAAAATAGTGCAACATCTCAGCTTCAATAAATATGGGTAACAAAAAGATAAATAAAAGCGAACTAACCCTAAAACTTCACACCCAAAAAATGCTATCTGATTACGTAACTGCTGTTACTTGGTCGCCGGATGGCAAAACTTTAGCAGTTAGTTCCGCCGCCGGTGAAGTGATGTTATGGACTTTAGGGACAATGAATGAATTGTCCTTGCAACCCCTACAAATAGCAACTGGTAATTCAACAAATTGTTTAGCTTTCTCCTCGGACAGTCAAATGCTAGCTGCTGGTGGACAAGACGGAAAAGTCCGAATCTGGCTAGTTAATTCGGGGAAATTAATTGCTAATTTGGATAACCAGCGCGTGTGGGTTGATAAGTTAGCTTGGAGTCCCCACTGCAATCAGTTAGCTTTTAGCATGGGCCGCTGCGTTCAAGTCTGGAATGCTGATGATAATGTTGTGGAAGTAACGCTGAATTTCGACTCATCATCTATCCTAGGTTTAGCATGGCATCCGATTGTTCAATACCTGGCAGTTAGCGGCTATCAAGGTGTTAAAGTTTGGAGTGGCGAAGACTGGGACGAAGACCCGGAAATTTTATCTGTACCTTCCGCAACAGGTGCAATTGCTTGGTCGCCACAAGGGCAATATTTAGCTTGCGCCAATATGGACAATACGCTAATTGTTAGTGAATGGGGTAATTTGGAACCGTGGGTAATGCAGGGTTTTCCGGGTAAGGTTCGGGAGTTGGCTTGGTCGGATCAAATTAATTCTTTGGGTGCACCTTTGTTGGCTGCTTCGAGTTCTAAAGGTGTTTCTGTTTGGGAAAGAGATGCTGATGAAAGTGTCGGTTGGGAAGGTTGGGCCCTAGAGGTGCATGAAAATGTTGTAAGTGCGATCGCCTTTCAACCTAACACATTTTTATTAGCTTCTGCATCCGCCGACGGTCAAGTTTGTTTGTGGTATGAAGCAGCACAATTGCTGCAAGTTCTAGAAGGTGCACAGGGCGGTTTTTCGTGTCTCGCATGGCATCCTGACGGTCAATTTCTGGCGGCTGGCGGGAATGGCGGCGAATTGGTGGTTTGGTCAAAGTCTATGCGCGGCAAAGGATTCGGGCGATCGCGCTAGCAATCCAAAAACATAAACAACTGAAAACTCGGTCTTGACAAAATCCCAGATTACCATAACATTTTAGTGGCTGCACTATCCTTAAGGGCGATCGACAATTATGACTCAACAGCAATTTCTCGAACAACTCAACAGCATCCTCGACCAAAACCACCTGCTGAAACACCCATTCTACCAAATGTGGAACGAAGGCAAACTCGACCTCGCAATGCTGCAAGAGTATGCACAAGAATACTACCTGCAAGTTCACAACTTCCCCACCTACGTCAGCGCTACCCACGCCGCCTGCGACGATATCAAAATTCGTCAAATGCTTCTCGAAAACCTGATAGAAGAAGAAAGAGGTGCCGCAAATCACCCCGAACTGTGGCTGCGCTTCGCCGAAGGTTTGGGTTTAGACCGAAATGCAGTTTTGTCCCGCGAACATTTAGAAAAAACCAGCGAATCCGTCCGCATTCTCAAAGACTTAGCCCGCAGCGAATCTCCCGCCAAAGGTTTAGCCGCCCTCTACGCCTACGAAGCACAAATCCCCGAAGTTTCTACAACCAAAATCGCTGGTTTAAAGGAATTTTACGGCATCGATTCACAAGCTGCTTTATCTTTCTTTCAAGTTCACGAAAAAGCCGACGAATTCCACTCGCAAGCCACCGGCGAAGCGCTGTTACAGGTTTGCGAAACTGAAGAAGCACAACAGGAAGCATTGTTAGCTGCCCAGAAAGCAACTTTTGCTCTTAATTTACTGCTGGATGGTGTTTACGAAACCTATTGTCAAGCTAATAATTAAGCGTAAGAAACGCATGATTTGCAGCGGCGGGTGAGTGCCATTGCTGTCAACAAGCGCGTCAAACTTAGTAATAAGTTTCTTGTTTGACGACTAGGCCCAGATCCCCCCTAACCCCCCTTCTTAAGGGGGGAACCGGAAAAGCTCTAAGTCCCCCTTTTTAAAGCTAGAACCGGAAGCTCTCAAAGTCCCCCTTGCTTTCGGGGGATTTAGGGGGATCGAGACTCAGTTTAAAGCGATATTTCTCAATAGTTTTACACTTAATCGCACTATTCTCCTCTCTTTCTCGTCAAAATTCCTTGACTGGGACTGAACAGCAAAGCTAATAAAAATAATCCAAACACAACTAAGACAATTGCTGCACCCGATGGCATATTAAAATAATAGCTAAGATACATTCCAGTCACGCTAGCTGTAATTCCAATAATTGCGCCCAATCCCATCATTAAATGTAACTCTTTTACCAACAAATACACCGTGATTCCCGGCCCGATTAACAGCGAAATTACTAACAGTGCGCCCACAGTTTGCAAACTCGCCACAATCGTCAGCGTAATCGCCGAAATCATTCCCAAATAAATCAAGTTTACAGGCAAACCCGATGCTTGCGCTCCCAGCGGGTCAAATGTATAGAATAGTAGTTCTTTGTAAAAAAGTTTAACTGCGACCAAAATAATTAAGGTTATCATAAAAGTCTGCTGCACGTCGGAGGGTGCAACTGACAAGATATTCCCGAACAAAAATCCGTCTAAGTCTAGTTTTGTTGTCCGCAAGATGCTAATTAGGGTAACGCTAATTGCTAAAAATGTTGACAATATTAATGCCATAACTGCATCTATTTTGATCCGCGATTGCGATTGAATCCATGCCATAATTACGGCGCTGATAATTCCTGAGATAAATGCACCGATCGCAATATTGAAACCTAAATAAAAAGCGATCGGCAGTCCTGCTAATACTGAATGGGCAATCATGTCTACCATCATTCCCATTTGCTGTACAATTAAGTACGATCCGACTACCGCGCAGACAATTCCTAGCAGAATTCCGACGGCGATCGCATTTCGCATGAACTCGAATTTTAGGGGCTCAATTAGTATGTTTAACATTTATAGGAGAAGGAAGTTCGGCAACGGATTTTGTAACGGATGTAACGGATGGAAGTAGCTGTAGGGTGTGGATCCCTTGAAAATTCATCAAGGGAAATCGATAATCTCGTAGCGACGCACCTTATGCAATTTTTACGAATTTTTGCTACAAAAAAGTATCTGTAGGGTGTGTCGCCCGCAGAAATCCCTTAACTAAAATCGACAATCTCGTAGCGACGCACCTTATGCAATTTTTGCTAAAAAAAGTTTTTGGTTGGTTTATTAAATTGTCTTGTAAGGTGCGTCGCTATAAGATTGTCGATTTTAGTTATAAATTTTCAAGGGATCCACACCCTACGAATATTACTGCCTACTCTTCAACCCGCAGAGGCGTGTTTTGCTTGTATAGAGGCGGTTTCAACCGCCAATGTCTTCTCACGCAGCAACTAAGCTTAAATCGTATCCATAGGCTTTTTGAATATTAGCAGCGGTGAGGACTTCCCGACAAGAACCAGTGGCGATTAACTGCTTGTTTAGCAATAATAAATTATCGTATTGTTTTAAGGTTTCGCCTAAATCGTGGCTGATTACTAGCAAGGTTTTATTTTCGGCTTTGAGTTCGGCAAAAATATCGAAAATAATCTCTTCTGTGGCTTTGTCGATCGCACTAAAGGGCTCGTCGAAGAAGAATAAGTCAGCTTGTTGGGCGATCGACCTTGCTAAAAATATCCGCTGCTGCTGGCCGCCGGAGAGTTCGCCAATTTGTCGATCGCGCAAATCCCACATTCCCACCCGCAGCAAAGCCGCTTTTACCAATTCCTGCGACTGCTTCGAGGGACTGCGAAACCAACCAGTCTGGACAGTCCGCGCCATCATCACCGCATTGTGCACCGTAATCGGGTAATCCCAATCAATTTGCGATCGCTGCGGCACGTAGGCCACCCGCGATAACTGTTCCTTCAACAACCGCCCCTGATATTTTACCAAACCCCGACACGCCGGAATCAATCCCAGCATCGCCTTCACCATAGTGCTTTTCCCCGCGCCGTTGGGGCCGAACACACCAGTTAACTGTCCCGGATCTAACTGAAAATTCACACTGTTGAGGGCCGAAATTCCTCGATAATTCACAGCCAAGTCTTGCACTTCTAACATAATTCCAGATTTTGAGAACGATTCTTGTTCGTAGCTACTACAATAGGATAACTCTAAAAGTAATAACGATTATCGTTCCAAAGGTGAAATGTTAAAAAACTTGACCGGAAAAAGCAGCAGATTGTGCGGTTTGGCGGTTTTGGCGATCGGCTGCGGACTGTTTGGGTGCACTTCCCCCCAAGCCAGCAATCCCACACCGGACAGTCCCGCTACGACTCAAACTCAAGCCACTCCCGCCACCAATTTGCCAAAAGTGGTAGCTACGACTGGTGTCATCTGCGACATTACTAAAAAAATTGCCGAAAGTTCGATCGACACCACCTGTCTAATCAAACCCGGAGAAGATCCCCATGCCTACCAAACCAAACCAGAAGATAGCAAAGCCATTGAAACAGCAAATCTGATTTTATACGCCGGCTACGACCACGAACCCAGCATCATTAAACTAATTAAATCCAGCAGTAATTCCGCACCAAAAATTGCCGTACACGAACTCGCCGTTCCCAAACCGTTGATGGGCGAACACGACCACGATCATGGCCCAGAAGACAAAGCGGAAAATAAACCCCATGCAGAAGGCGAAAAAGTCCCCGATCCTCACGTATGGCACAGCGCTCAAAATGGCATCCGCATGGTAGAAACAATTCGCGATGAATTGAAAAAAGTTTCCCCAACCAATGCTGAACTCTATACCACAAACGCTGCCAAATTAACAGATGATTTAGCAAAAATAGATACTTGGATTAAAGCACAAATTGCGACAATTCCCGCGGACAAACGTAAATTAGTCACAACTCACGATGCACTGAGTTACTATGCCGATGCTTACGGTTTAGAAGTTGCTGGAGCTTTGCAAGGAGTCACAACAGAGGAACAGCCCACAGCCGCAAGAATAGCGGAATTATCATCAGAAATCAAGGCCGCAGCAGTGCCGACAATTTTTGTCGAAACCACAACTAATCCGAAGTTGATGCAGACTGTAGCGAGGGAAGCAAATGTCAAAATTTCCGACAAAGAACTTTACAGCGACGAGTTGGGCGGCGCAGGTAGTGGCGCTGATACCTATGAAGGAATGCTAAAAACCAATACTTGCGCCATTGCTTCGGGCCTCGGCGGCAATTGTACAGCCTTTCCAGGTTCGTAGTGAGGACTTTAGTCCGCATCAATCAGAGGAATAAATTCCTCACTACAAACCTGATTACACTTTCTCAATAAGGCAGAGGAATAAATTC
>NZ_JAEQCI010000177.1:0-9811 GCF_020738565.1 Microcoleus sp. PH2017_12_PCY_D_A
GCACACTCGAACGTTCCAACGCCAAGCTCAAACTATGCTTTATTCGGCTGATGCTCAAGCGACTAGCCGCCTAAAAAGATCTCAAATGGGTTCTATACCGAGTCTTACGAGCAAAGGGAGAGTTGGGATCTGGGAAACCAGAGAAGAAATAAGGTGTTCCCTGAATTGAGAGTCAAAATAGGGGTGATTTTCACTTGAATCTTCACCCTTTCTCGCAGCTATATGGGTCGTCAGGATACTGGTAGAGGTAAAGCTTTTTGATTTATCCTAAATCACTCCAATTCATTCAGAAGATTTTTAAAAATTTCTACTACAGAGGAGTTAAACTCCATGTCACGGCAGTTTCTACCAGCAAATCTGTGGGTTAAAGTTTCAAATTCATAATCTGACATTTTTGATAAAACTTTATCTAAGTCTATCGATTTTCCTAAAATTTTACCCAGATTAGTGAAGAAATCTAGAAAAGCTTCTCGATATTTCTCGACAATCTTCTCATCAACTGCTACACTTACTTGATTTACTTCCTCAATCTTTTTTATGAGCTTGGCTGTAAGGGCATCTCTGGGATAGTTAATGTTCGTAAGGAATGAAAGTTCGTTGCCGAAAACCTGATCAATCCTAGTTTGGGAGGCAAAATCTTGAATTTCAATAATAGGCAGAGAGAATTCTTGTGAATTTATTTCTGCTAAAATTGCACGAGGAGGCTTTCCAGAACCATGTGTGTCTTCAAAAACATAGAGAATCCTATCTGGACCTGAATAGTCTTTGGCTATTACAACTGCTCTTTTAACACGATTAAGAATTGTCACAACTCCAATCACCATTCTCAAATAGGAACACCAGTAAATTTCTACCGAATTGTGATGAACTCCTAATAAGCTCACAGGTTGATCAGCTAAAGAAAAATGCTGTTCCGCTTCAACTGCAAATAGCTGCCAATCACCCCGATCATAGCGGGCAAATTCGCGAACTTGCTTAGTTTGCTCATGGCAAACCAAATCAGGGATGAAAAAGGCTAAACACTTCAATATTGTGTGTGTGGCTGAACGGTACTGTTCTTGAAGATTAAGATTCGCTGAAGCCTTCTGTGGTTGTGCGTCTTCCGATCGAAACTTTGCTTGCCTAATTATCTCGTCTTGCTCTTCTTGGCTCAAAGCTCTTCCTAAATATGACTCCGCATCACCTTTTAACCAGCGTTTGGCTTCTCCCCGCGAATTAAAGGAAATTTTAAACTTGATTTGTCCATCAGTTTGAGTCTCTTTCTCAACCAACGGCTCCTTCAGTCTTAGTTTTGCCCCTGCCTCAAGGAAATACGGCCCTTCTAATTCGATGGTAGGTATTGACTTGCGACGCTTGCCTTTAAATGACCAAGCATTCATGATCGCACTTGTGTAGATTAAAAATGCTCGATCAACTCTTTCTGAAAAACTTTGGTTGCACTCATTACAAATTAGTTGTCCTGTTTGATGGGAACCCGCCAAAGAAGCATTAAATATGTGTTCTTGGTTTGATGCCGGAAGTGAATTGGAGCAATAAAAGCATAATTTTAACTCCGAGGCTCTTCCAGGCAACTCTTTAAAGCAATTCATAGAGATAAAACAGGATTTTGAAAAAGTGTACTACAAAAATTATAACTTATTTTTCGATGGTGGTCAGAAATGAGACTGATGCTCATAGAAAACTTTCTAGAAGTCGTCGAGAGGCCCATCAAAATCATCAGAGAGCCAGATTTTATCTTTCCAAATTCCAAGTCCGCCTCGCTTTGTCTGCTTTTCTTGACTTAAGTTTTTAGCCTGCTTTTCAATCAAAAACTCAATGTAATGAAGCACTTCTGTCTGAAGAGACTCAGGGAGTTCTTCTAGTTTTTCTAAAATGACTGGCTGTATCATTCTTTTTACTTGCGATCGCACCATCTACTCCATTAAAACACCAAAACCCAATGTCAGCAACAGAATAGCCCATTATCTAGCCCGATCGCCCAAAATCGCACTCACACCATAATCATTCTGCAACTTGCCGAAAATTACCCGATCGACTATCGTTCCTAATAGCAGGACTAACAAAGAAAACATGAAAGCAATATTGCCACCTTGGATAGTTTTAGACTCCCTATTGCACAACTGGCTACTCGAAGATATCGGTAGGGGCGATCGCACGACATCGGCCTTATTCCCCGCAGCCAGCATCCAGGGTACTGCTAAATGGATAGTCAAAGAAGCTGGAGTCATTGCCGGATTGCCGATCGCACATCGCACTTTTAAACTTTTAGACAGCCACCTCAGCTTCATCCCGCAAGTACCGGAAGGGAAACTGTGCGAAAAAGGAGAAGTAATTGCCGAGATTTCTGGCAATTTCGACGCGCTGCTAACGGGAGAAAGAGTAGCATTAAACTTGGCAATGCGTTTGAGCGGAATTGCTACTTTAACTCGCAAATATGTTGACAAAATTGCCGATTTACCAGTGCAATTAGTCGATACCCGCAAGACGACTCCCGGATTGAGATTGTTGGAAAAATACGCGACTCAAGTCGGCGGTGCTTGCAATCATCGCATGGGATTAGATGATGCGGTGATGATTAAAGACAATCATATCGCGGCGGCTGGGGGAATTGCAGAGGCGATCGCCCAAATCCGCAATTCGATTCCCTATCCGCTGACAATCGAAGTGGAAACCGAATCTCTGGCTGAAGTAGAAACGGCATTGCAGCACAAAGCTGATATTATTATGTTGGATAATATGTCTTGCGATCTAATGCGGCAGGCTGTGGCAATAATTCGAGAAAAGAGCGATCGCGTAAAAATTGAAGCTTCCGGGAATGTTACTTTAGAAACTATTAGAAGTGTGGCGGAAACGGGAGTAGATTATATTTCTACGAGTGCTCCGATTACGCGATCGACTTGGCTCGATTTGAGCATGAAAATTAAGAGTCATTAGTCATTGGTCATTGGTCATTAGCGATAAAAAATATGGCTAATGCTAAATCCTCCTTGAATAGCCCATTTATTCTTTGGTTCCCCTCTGCTTGGACGAAAGTTTGACTCTTGAGCGATTTCAAGATCCGAATAATCCAAGAGGCATCTTATCTCTTAGCTAATGACTAATGACTGATGACTAATGACTCTTAACTATTACTTCGAGATAAAATGCACCCAAAAATTCCCATCAGCCATACAGACGCTGCGGATTAAGCGATAGGAATAGTGCAAGTAAGAACCGCTGACAGTTGTGTCATAACCCGTGGGGAACCATTCGCCATAGGGATCGTGAACGAAGAATCCTTCGCTGTCGTAGCCGGCAGCAACTATAATGTGACCGAAAGACGTGAAGTATCCGTGGATGACAGCGGGATTTCCGCTGGCGAGCCAATCTTGAACGTCATCAATGGTTGCATTCTCGGTAAAGTAATCTTGAGCTCCGTAATCTCTAACAATCTTTGCTAAATCCCTGGGTTCCCACCGACTGTAACCTTTGTCGATCGCATATTGGTAGAGTTCGTCTTCATATTGTCCGGTTTTTGTGCGCCGCGGCACTCTCAAAAAGTCCAGACACATCGCGATGGAAGTGACATTGCAAGAACCTGTAGGATTGTACAAGTTATCCATTTGCGATCGGTAAGGAATGCCAAGTCTGACAGTCGGCGGATTCGGTTTGGGATAAAGCAAAACGCCGTCTAGAGTAACTTGAGCGTGGGGGCCGTAAACATACCAAATCCCTGAACCTTTGAAAGACTCGTTGCGGAGAGCAACTCTAATGTGACCGCGAATCGGAGCAAAAGCTAGGAGTTCAAACTGTTTTCCGGCTGGGATTACTTGTTTTTCCGATTCCTGAAGTTGAGAAGACGCCAGCGGTTTTGATTTAAAAATGGTGTCTTTGAGGATTTTCAGGATCGGGCGAGGTGTGGGAATGTCCCCCGGTTTGGCTTCGATTAGCTTTTTGGCTGTGATTGCTCCCAAAAAACCCGGTTCACCGCACTTCATGAGGGTTTGAAATCGGTGGAGGGCTGCTGTAGAGAGGGGGCCAAAGATGCCGTCTACTGGAGGTTTCAGTAAACCTAGGTCAATGAGGCGGCTTTGAATTTGGCGGCTGAGTTCTCCGTCAGCCGCGATCGCCTTAGCATCGTACCTAATTTTTGAGTTTAGAAAGTTTTGTAATTTCATCCTTGCCTACCCAGATCGACGAGTCCAAGTTTATACTCTCAGAAAATTACGGCAATTTTACCGATCGTCCGTACCTTAAAGGCTTTGTATTCATGATTCGATACAAACCTTTAAGGCTGCGAGCGATCGAACTTGATATCCTGTCCGATCGATCGCTGCGGAGATTGGTTCGTAGTAAGGACTTTAGTCCGCAACTTAAGAGCGGACTAAAGTCCGTACTACGAACCTTTTTTTGTTACGATCGTAGATGGGACATGATATGACACAGTATTCTCAAATCACAGAAGGTGATGATTTACCTTCTTTGCGATCCCTAGCTTGACAAGCAAACGATTGCGCCTGGGAAGGAAGCAGTGTATTTTATGCTTCGTCGGGGCGAATTACCACCACACCCATCGCGTCGGGAGACAGATATTTGACGGCGGCTTCCCGAAGATCCTCCGCAGTCTGAGCTTGGATGCAGGCGGCATAGTTGAGGGCGGGAGCGATATCTCCTACCATCGACTGATAGTAACCGTACAAACTTGCTCGATCGCTGGGAGTTTCGTTACCGAAGATAAACCTATTTGCTACTTGGGTGCGGATGCGGGAAATTTCGGCATCTGTCACCAGTTCGGTTTGTAGGGTGCGGATGTGTCCGACGATGGCTGCTTCCACTTCTTTTATATTTTCTGTCGCTAGTTGAGCGGAAATCGAGAATACACCGCCCAGCCGCTGAGTCATGTTGCTGACCGAAATTGACGAGACTAGGCCTCTGTCTTCGCGCAAATCCTTAACTAAGCGAGTTGTGCGGCCGTGACCCAATACTGTCGCCAAAACGTCGAGGGCATAGGTTTCCGACATTTCCACGAAACCGGGCACCCGCCACATCACGATCAGTCGGGCTTGCTGGAGGGCTGAGTCTACAAATTCGCGGCGGACTGTTTCGGTAAATGGCGATTCTTGGCCGTAGTTGAGAATTTCGGATTCTGGGTCAAATTTGCTCACAGCGGGCAGATTTATGGTGCTGTTTTGTGCTGTGCTTTTTGCCGCAAAACTTTCTGCGACAATTTCTATGAGTCGATCGACCGGCAAATTACCTACTGCGACTGCTGTCATCGCCCCTGGCTGGTATCTGCTGCTGTGGAAATCCCGCATTTGCTGGGCGGTAAGATTTTCGATGACGGAAGTCGGGCCGAGTACGGGTCGCTTGTAGGGCAGAACTTCAAAGGCTAATTGCATCGATCGCTGATAGGTGCGGCGGCGCGGATTGTCTTCGGATCGTCTAATTTCTTCCAATACTACCAGCCGTTCGCGATCGAAGGCGTCGTCGGGAATGCTGGCGTTGAGCAAGACATCGACTTGCAGGGGAGCTAGTTCGGCAAAATCTTTAGGAGCTGTAGTGATGTAATAGTTCGTGTAATCTTGGCTGGTGGCTGCATTGGTGACAGCGCCGCGCTGTTCGATCGCCCGCTCAAATTCTCCGCTGGGAATGCTGGGAGTTCCCTTAAAAATCATATGTTCTAAAAAGTGCGCCATACCGTTGATTTCGTCGGATTCGACGGCTGAGCCTAAATTCATCCACACGCTGAGGTTCACCGCATCAACCGGCAAGTGTTCGGCGATAACCGTGAGGCCGTTGGGGAAATGGCGCACTGTTGGGGCGTTCAGGGGCGATCGGGAGGAGGCTTTGAGTAGGGTTGATGTCATGCGCTTTTAAAATTATCTTCTTCTCTATATCTTAAAGGGTCTTTTACGAAGGGATAGGACATTTGGCATCTACCATTCGCTATAAAAACTGAGATCGTTCTGGTTTTTCACTGTTGGACGCACCAAATGGCTAAAAACCCGGTTTCTTCCTAGATTCCTCGTTACCAAACCGAATATTCTGCGAGAAACCGGGTTTTTTCCTCATTCCCAGGCGCAAGTCCTGATGGCTAAAAACCCGGTTTCTTCCTAGATTCCTCGTTACCAAACCGAATATTCTGCGAGAAACCGGGTTTTTTCCTCACTCCCAGGCGCAAGTCCTGTTAAGATTTCTGCGATGGCTGCTCCGTCGTCGCCTCGCGCGATCGTTAATTTATTTTAATCATTTGTGCAAAGTCCTCAGTTTTTTGGTGACAGCACTCAATGGAAAATCCCAAATTGCATAAAAATTTAATATTTTCACAGCCTGCTTGGCAGCGATTTGGCCGATCGACCTCTGGGAAAATCGGCTTAATTTTGACTGTAGGCCTGATTATTGTGGCAGTGTTAGCTCCCCTGCTTTCTCCCTACGATGCTGCGGTCGATCGCGATTATTTGGCCAGATTAGTGGCTCCTAGCGCTAAACATTGGTTCGGAACCGACAGTTTGGGGCGAGATTTGTTAGTGCGGGTGTGGCACGGATTGGGGATATCTTTGATTGTCAGCTTGGTTTCTGTGGCTGCGGGTTTAATTGTCGGATCGCTGTTGGGGCTCTTGGCTGGGTATTTTCGGGGGTGGGTTGAAGGTGCGATCGGGATTTTGGCGGATATTTTGCTAGCTTTCCCTTCGATCTTACTGGCGATCGCCATTGTCACCGTCACCGGGCCCAGCCTGCAAAGCGTAATTATCGCCGTCAGCGCCGTGCAAATACCGATTTACATCCGCCTCACTCGCAGCATGGTGCTATCGCTGCGAGAACAACAATTTGTCTTAGCAGTCAAAGCCTTGGGCGCCAGCGACTTGCGGATTATTTTTCGCCACATTTTGCCGGGAAGTCTCGCGCCGTTAGTCGTACAAGCAACTCTTTCCACAGGTACAGCCACGCTAGAAGCTGCCGGTTTAGGTTTTCTCGGTTTGGGCGCCCAGCCGCCAGCCCCAGAGTTGGGGACAATGCTGTCGGATGCTTTCAAAGGCGGATACGCTCTTTCGTCTCCTTGGACTATTTTGTTTCCCGGTTTGCTGATTACCTTGACAGTTCTGGGTTTAAACCTTTTAGGCGACGGCCTGCGAGACGTTTTAGACCTCAGAAGGAATTAAAGGGGAAAGTGGGAGATTGGGATAATTTATACTTTTGACTTCAAAATCTAAAATCTAAAATCCAAAATCTAAAATCTAAAATCAACTTGACTGATGTCACAATGTACGCGAAACTTTACATACAACTGATGTATTGCTCCTACCTATTAATAACTTTTGTTAAGTTGTGACTCAAAACCTATCAATTCGTCAAAATTGATATAGTGGTTTTTTAGTCAGCCAACTCTCAAGAAGCGACTTCAGGAGGCATCGCAGCCGGCTTGCTGGCGTCGGTGTCTGATTTCATCATTCCTATTCAGTCAGCCCGGATTATGGAAACACTAGAATTTGTCATTTATCCAGATGGCCGCGTACAGGAAACAGTCACCGGCATTGTCGGTGCTTCCTGCGCTGAAGTAACCGCTGCAATTGAAGCCCAGCTCGGTGTGGTGCTTCATCAAGAGTCAACATCTGAATATTTTGCGCGAGTGCTGCATCAGTCAGCCGAAGCGACGGCCCAAGTGGCTTTTAGCGATTGGTAATCTTTTTTGTTCAGTCCACTTAAATTTTTTTGGAACCACCATGTCACATTTTAGCCAAATTAAGACCCAGATCCGCAATTTGAATTCTTTGGAAGCTGCTTTAACTGACTTGGGTATCGACTGGAAGTCTGGCCCGACTGAGGTGCGCGGCTATCGCGGCCTCACGAGCACTGCTGAGGTGGCGATCGAGCAAGAAAACGGCTATGACGTAGGTTTTAGCTGGAACGGGACTGAGTATGAATTGGTGGCCGATCTGCAATTTTGGCAGCAAGCTTGGTCTGTCGATCGTTTTCTGAATAAGGTGACTCAGCGTTATGCTTACCATACTGTGGTGAATGAAAGCGCTAAGCAAGGTTTCCAAGTTTCTGAGCAAAAGCAAAATCAAGACGGTTCGATCCGCTTGGTGGTTCAGCGCTGGTGCGCTTAAAAATTTACAGTTTGTTCGTAGTAAGGACTTTAGTCCTTTCCAATGGTTCGTAGTAAGGACTTTAGTCCTTTCCAATGGTTCGTAGTAAGGACTTTAGTCCTTTCCAATGGTTAAAGGGTTCGTAGTGAGGACTTTAGTCCTTTCAAAGGGTTCGTAGTGAGGACTTTAGTCCTTTCCAATGGTTCGTAGTGAGGACTTTAGTCCTTTCCAATGGTTCGTAGTGAGGACTTTAGTCCTTTCCAATGGTTCGTAGTGAGGACTTTAGTCCTTGCTGGCGATTGGGGAAAGAAAGGACTGAAGTCCTTACTACAAACCGATTTTTGTAATTTGGTCTCATTCAAGTCCGCGCCGGCGGACTTATTTATTATTGGAAGAGGTGTAAATGTCTGAGCTTTCTCCATTCCAAATAGATAGTACCGACGATCGCACTGGTTTAGAACCGGAGTTGGGCGGCGTGTTGCGAGATGCGCCCGATCGCACTGGTTTAGAACCGGAGTTAGGCGGCGTGTTGCGCCAAAAAGGCGTCTATGTTGACGAGATTACCTGCATCGGCTGCAAGCACTGCGCTCATGTTGCTCGCAATACTTTCTACATTGAACCGGATTACGGGCGATCGCGCGTAGTCCGACAAGACGGTGATTCTGAAGAGTTGATTGCAGAGGCGATCGACACTTGTCCGGTAAATTGCATTCACTGGGTTGACTACACCGAGCTCAAGAATCTCGAAGAAGAACGCAAGGATCAGGTAATTCCTGTAGTTGGTTTTCCCGTGGATATGGCTACGGTTCAGGCGGGTGTTCGCCAGCGCCAAAAGGCCAAGGGCGATCGCAAGTTCAAAAGCAGTCATTAAAATCCCCAGGTTTTCACCTCAAGCCCAACAAAAACAGCCCGCCCGGGCTGTTTTTATATACACTGTATAATTAGATTTATTTGAGAGGATGGTGTTCCGCGAGAATTTTCTCAACTCTAGCTTCGTCAATTCGGGCAGTTAAGGTTGTTGCCTCGTTGTTATCGCGAAGGGTTTTTGCTAAAGTGAAAGACGAGCCCACCGAAAAAGTTAAACCCATGCCCATAAAAGCTTTTTGCCAAGGATCGACCTGTAAATAAATGACACCTACAGTAGTTGCGGCAATGGCAACAATAAAAGAAACCCAGCACTGAAGAATCCAAGCATTAGTATCTTTTTGACGTATGATTTGTTTCTGCATAGTGCCTCTAGGTCAAATATATCTTTTGGTGGATTAACTTATACAATAGGAATTGCGATCGGAGGATTCAGGAAGACTAGGGACAGTTTATAGAAGCGCACAGGGCGATCGGGCTTTCAACTAAAAATTAGAACGCTGTAGATAGGTTTGAGCCTCTAGGAAGACTCCTCGCGAGTAGACAGTTTAGAAACTCCACTAAAGAAATCTACTTTTTCCTCAAAATAGCGTAAAGTGTACATTTCGCACCCCGAGCGCCCGGTGTAATACCAATTTTCAAAACTCTTGCAACATTATTCGTAGGGTGCGTCGCCACCGACAATCCCTAAAGAAACAGCCACAATTTCACAGCGACGCACCTTACGCAACCCTTGAATAAACAAGCCGAACAATTGTTCTTACCAGACTTTTTATAAATCAT
Organism: Microcoleus sp. PH2017_12_PCY_D_A; assembly: GCF_020738565.1. Taxonomy (NCBI): domain Bacteria; kingdom Bacillati; phylum Cyanobacteriota; class Cyanophyceae; order Oscillatoriales; family Microcoleaceae; genus Microcoleus; species Microcoleus sp. PH2017_12_PCY_D_A. The sequence continues at coordinate 9,714 of NZ_JAEQCI010000177.1, forward strand.
ATAGAACCCATTTGAGATCTTTGGGCGATAGCGTAGAATCAAGGCAGAGTAGGTGAATTTGAGTAAATTGAGGTGAGAAATGGGGTATTCAAGTGACT
>NZ_JAEQCI010000178.1:0-8195 GCF_020738565.1 Microcoleus sp. PH2017_12_PCY_D_A
AGCCTCAAATGATTGCAGAGCAATTATTTGAGGTTTTGAGAATTCTGAATTCTTTTGAAATTAAATCCGATCGAATATCTGCGGAATGTGGGTTATAAATCACCTGAGAAAAATCTAATTTTTCTAAGTCCTCAGCACGAATCAAAAAGTTGCCTACTCCACCATCACCCCAACAAAATTCATCATCACTAATCATGTGTAAGAGTACAACTTTATGGTCTTGGTATTGCGGAGTATACTCACGAGGGTCAGTTTGCGTAAAGTAGGCGTATCCCCCTATTTTATGGTGAATTTCGTATAAATTAGCATAATACCAATCAAATACTTTGTAATTATCTGCACTCATTACCTCAAAGAATTGTTTAACTTTTTGTTCTTCAAAAATGTTATTAATTTGATAGTCTTCTGGGCAAACCCACTCATTGTCAGGACTAAACTGTAAAGCCAAACATTCTTGAGAATTATTCACATCTTGGTGCTTTAAAGGTGAAGAATAATGTTCATAAATACAATCGATCAAAGGATTATCAAGAGAAGAATTATTTTCGTCAACAAATTGCAACGCACTAAATTTTTGATTGTTTAAAGTTGAATAGCTCTCATTGATATCCAACAAAAAAGCAAAATCTGTTTGACAATGATTTCTGTCAATTTCTAAAAAGTACAATACTTTGAAATCTTTTTGATTGTCCAATTTCTCTAGATCCATTCCATAAGAACCTAGATTGTTGTTACTAATATAAAACTGCAAAATTCCTTGTTTGGGGAAAGGCGCTAAATATGGCACTTGGGCAAAGATTTCTTCAAAATTGAGTTGTGCCAAAAGGTGCATATATTTTCCATCACTATCTTTGGGAAAATCGTAACCTTGCGGCAAGTAAGGCACTCCGCCAAATTTGCTTGACCACAAATCAGTCACCTTGCGTTCGTAAGTGATTTTGATAACAGGCTTTTCTGAACTTTCAATTTCTTGGCGAAAAGGTTCTAATTCAGCAGGAAGCTCAAGGTGGGTTTTCATTTTTTTATACGAATTATAAACCGCATTTATTAGCTAAAATGCACGGTGCGTCAGCTCTTGATTTATCGATTATCCCAAAAATCTCTCGCTGCTGACGCACCCTACTAAAAGCCTTTGATTTTGCCTCGAAGACCGGGATTTGACAGAGATTCTAAGTCTATTTTACAGCTTTGCCGATCGCCCTTGCACGCATAAACAGCCAAAGCCGTCCCCTGACGGTTGCAAACTCGCAGGTTGTAACCGTACTCGCTAGAAGCTGCGCCGAAGCGGTTGACAAACTGATAGCGCTCCATATAATCGAGCAAACTCCACAGTTGGCGGTTGACGATGACGATAACCCATGTGTTGCTGCGATCGACAAACCAGCGATCGAGCAATTTGCCACCAAACTGTTTTTGAGCCAACCACAGACTCGGCGTGCTCTTTTCGGCTTGCGAAAGCGGCGGCGCCGGGAAATTGGCAGCGTCTCCAGTCGGGCAAACCGGCTGCTGGGAAAACGCCGCAGATTGTCCCCACAGCAAGGTTTTGATGCACGCAGAACTGGCAATTAGGAACAAAAATAAACTTTTTGTCAAAATGCAATTCTTGCGGCTATCAACATCGTATTTCATCATGATTGTTTGATTTCTTATCTATTTCCCGTAAATCAGTCCTGGACGCATAACCAACCTATGTAGGGTGCGCACTGCGCACCTTACCACTAGCAATAGCGGAGTAAACCATTTCTTACATATTTTCCTGTAAAATTATTGAAATTCCGATCGCCTAAACAACGAAGCAGGCAGAAAAGCCGTAAAAGTAGAACCGCAATCTAACTCGCTGCTAACTTCAATATCGCCGCCCATCATCTGACAAAAACGCTGGCTGATAGTCAATCCCAAACCCGTGCCGCCGTACTTGCGAGTAGTAGAATTGTCCGCTTGGGTGAAAGGTTGGAAAAGTCGCTCTTGCTGTTCTTTTGTCATGCCGATCCCCGTGTCCGTCACTCGAAAAACTAAATATTCAGCATCCAAAATTAACATTTGAACAACTCGCGGTTGATATTTATTTTTTAATTCTTCGCTAGTAATTCTTTCGACAGTAAGTACGATCGCCCCATTAGCAGAAAACTTAGCAGCATTGCTCAGCAAATTCAGAATTACCTGCCGCACTTTCATCAAATCGCCGTGCATGGCGCCGATATTCTCGGCACTCAATACTTGCAAAGTATTACCGTTTTTCTCCATTAGCGGTTTGACAGTTGTCGCCACCTCCTCGATGAGGCCGCCAACATCGAAGCTTTCGAGATAAATCTCCATCTTGTCAGCTTCAATTTTGGAAATGTCGAGAATGTCGTCAATCAGTTGCAGCAAGTGTTTCCCAGCAGTCCGAATTTTGTCTAAATCCGAAACTACTTCTAAATTCCCCAACTCCTCGGCATCTTCCACCAGCATATCGCTGTAGCCGATAATTGCGTTCAGGGGAGTTCGCAACTCGTGGCTCATGTTTGCCAGAAAAGCACTCTTGGCGCGGTTGGCGAGCTCGGCAGCTTCTTTGGCTAACTGCCACGCTTCTTCGGCGTCTTTGCGATCCGTAATATCCCGCAGCGTCGCCACCACTGCTTCCACACTGCCGTCTGTGGCGCAAACCGGGCTGAGAATGTATTCGTAGTCGCGGGTTCCCCAGGCTGCGGTGGGGACGATTACTTCGCCTTTGGCGGGTTCGGCTGTGACAAATATGCGATCGCACTCTTGATGAACCCGCTGCATAATGTTTGGGGGCCAGCCCAATTCCTGCCAGGTTTTGCGAATCATTTCTCTGGGGTTCATGCCGGCAGCTTGGGCGGCGGTACGGCTGACGTAAGTGTACCTTCCCGATCGATCGACTAGAAAAATTAGGTCGAGGGAAGCGCCGAGAATTCCGTCAACGGTTCTGGCGTGTCGGGCTACTTGAGCCGTCATTTGTCTGACGGTGATGGCGCCGCGGATTTTTGCAGCGAGTTCAAACTGCAAGAGTTGGTTGGCTTGTTTGAGGAATGCCGTGCGTTGTTCGACTTCTATTTCTAGTTCTACTTTGGCTTTTTCTAGGGTGAGTTCGGCTTTTTTGCGATCGCTCACATCCGTAGAAATTGTACCGACTGCATAAGCTCTACCTTCGGAATTGCAGAGGGGAAATTTGAGAGACAGATAAGTGTGTACTCCGTCGTCTTGAGGGATGACTTCTTCAATGCCTAGGGGCGAACAGGTTTCGATAACTTTCAGGTCGTTTTCTCGCAACGCTGCTGCTTTGTCTTCTGGAAAAATATCGCCGTCGGTTTTGCCTGTTATTTGCTCTTTTGCCATGTGGAACAAATTGTCAAAATGCCTGTTGGTGAGCAGGTATTTTCCCTCAACATCTTTGATGTGAATCATGGCTGTGGAGTTGTCTAAAATCGCTTGCAGCAGTTCTTCGCTCTGGCGCAGGGCTGTTTGAGCATTTTGGCGTTCGAGTATTTCTCGCTGCAATTGCAAGTGGAGGCGATTTAAGTCTTGCCAAGCTTCTTGGACTTGATTTAAGGCGATCGAGCTTTTTGCTAGTTCTGTACTTGTCGGCTGTGGGTGGTTCGATCCCCAGTTGGCAGCCACTTCTAAGGTTGGGACAGTTAGCGAGATTTCGGGATTTGCGATCGGCGCGCGATCGCCCGCACAATTTCCATACTCAAAATCCATCGCTAATTGACTTTCTAAATTCGGTTTTTTCGGGAATAAACCGGGGCGATCGCCCAAATTTAAATTTTCCGATTGCTTCTCTTCCGGGCCCGAATTAGATGCCCAATTCCCGTCTGCTGTTGATAAATCTGAGTTAGCGGGTTTAGCAATCCGCCTGGTGACTGCAACTGCCAAAGCGACGGGGGCGACAGCAGCAGCAGACAGTACCAGCAGCCAATTATTGCCCCACCAGGTTGCGAGATCGGTTTGTGGCATTCCCCGCACTAAAATTGCTGCGGGTTTTCCAGCTAAATTGTCCAGAGATTTAGCCGCTACTGTATAAGTTTTACTGCCTATTTGCATTTGTTGGGCGACTGGTTTGCCGGCGGCTGCGAGTGCCGATTTCAGCAGCGATTTGTCTGCCAGCAAATCTGGCAACTTTTGATTTTTGGTAAATATTTGCGAACTTGCCAACACAAATTTGCCGTCAGTTGGGACGGAGTAGATAGCGCGATATCCGCCACTTTGTAAATTGATGGTTTCGCTGCTAGCAACTGCCGTCGTTTGGCTCAAAATTTTTTCTAACACTAAGACACCAATCACCGTCTTAGTTTTGGGATCGTTTACCGGAGTTGCTGTGTAGCGGACGAGGACACTACCGTCTCCCGCAGCGCGCGGCAAAGATACCAATTGTTTCTGAAGTTCCGATTTGGCAATAATTTTGCTGGCGGTTATTGGCTTTTTTGCTGCGAATACTCGATCGACTATTTTTTGCAGGTTAACACTTTTTTCCTTGAGGTTGGGGTTGACGTTAACCACAATCTGCCCGTTTTTTCCCACTAAGGCAGCACTGTCTATTTCCCCTGTTTTAACTTGATTTTCCAAAATCTGCTTGACAGGTCGCAAATTTGATATATTTTTACCGCTGTTATAAGCTGAAGCTATTTGGGCGATCGTTTTGCTATCAGAGGAGTTTTGCAAACGGTCGGCAGCGCGATCGAGTTGAAGATTGTAGTTACTTTCACTAAGGCTCAGTTCAGATTTAGCTTGATTTTGCAGTTCGCTGCTTCCAACAGTCGATGTTAGCCAAAGTCCTGCTCCCGTTAATCCCACTGGCAAGATAGTTTGTAAGGCCAGCAGTCCAATTAATTGTTTTCGGGTGACAGACAAGTTGTAGGTGGAAGGCCTGAAAACTGCTTTCAATTTTGTTTCGGAAGTCGCAAAATTAGTAGGTTGCGAACAATTTTGCTGGCTGTCGTTTAACTGAGTTTGAGCCATAGTAGTAGATGCTGAATCGTTTGTAGATGACACGGGATATTAATCTGGAAGTATCAAGTTGAGATTTGGAAGTAGAGATTTTAGAGAGAGTTCCGTTAATCACCCATCAGAAAAATCTTGGCTCTCGCTGGCTCGAAGAAAGTAATAAAATAACTGGGGTATTGTCATAGAAATAAAGTTTCTGGCTCTTCAACCAGATTTTGTTATTTAGTTTTTTTACCAGAAAGAATTGGTTTAAAGCCGGAAGCCAGGGAGAAATTAAAAGAAGACGATTCATTACTTCAATCCTCGGACTGACCGGAAGAGGTTGCTGTCAACTGTCAACTGTCAACTGGTGTTTCAATCCCACAACCGCCTGCCGGCTTTGCCAGCCAGTCGCTGGTGAGTATCTTTGAGCAAAGTTGGGATGTCCAACTCTTCGGGACACCGGGGCAAACATTCGCCGCAATCGGTGCAGCGGTTGCCTTTGCTTCCAGGAAACCAATGTCCGGCATTTTCCAACATAGCATAGCGGTATTTGCCAAACTCAGTCATGTCGCACCCGACGGCGAGATTTCGCAGCCGCAATACTTCGGGAATGTTGATGTTTTCCGGGCAAGGCAAACAGGCATAGCACTGGCTGCATTTGTCGGTTTTCAAACGATCGGCAATCACCGATTCTAGCCTGACAAACGCAGCGATTTCGGCCTGGGTGAGGGGAAAGTCGCGATCGGCATATTTTAGAGGTTGCTCTAATTCTGTCGGATTTGCAGGCCCCACACTCAGAGTCCCAATTCTAGTATCGCTCAGTAAAAACCGATAGTTCAACTCTAAGGGCGAGAAAGGCGAGCATAATTGTGTCAGAGTTTCCGGGGGCGTGTAGAGTTGCCCTCCTTTGTCTGCCGGAGAAATGATGAAAACGCCCATATCTTTGTGCTTGGCGAGTTCAACTGCCGGGGCGTTGCGCTGAAAAAAATAGTAATAATGCAGATTGACAAATTCAAATAAATCGGTATTAATGGCTGCCAAAATCAGATCCACAGGCCCGTGAGTCGAGAAACCGACGTGCCGAATTCTGCCGTCAGCCAAGGCTTTGCGTACAGCTGACCTGCAGCCTGCGGGCGATCGCACCATCGCCAAATGTTCCCAAGTATTCAAACCGTGAATTGCCAGACAATCGATATAGTCTAAATTCAGGCGTTTGAGAGACGAGTCGATGGAGCGTTCCATTGCAGCAGCATCGTCCGTTGGGGGGATTTTCGTAGTGACGTGGAAGCGCGATCGACCGACAGGCAACCCCGCTAGGGCCGCGCCGAGATATTCCTCGCTGCAACCGTAACCCGCCGCCGTTTCCAGGTGATTGATTCCCTGAGATACAGCCTGCCGTACAGTCTGGCAGGCAATTTCCTCAGAAGCCAAATAGCGCATAGTTCCCAAGGAAAATACGGACAGGTACAACTCCGTTTTGCCAAACCGTCGATAGCGCATAAATGTTACGACGAAGTTTCGCCTTGGCCCAAGCCGCTTCTCTTGATCAAATCCTCCGGGCGGAGGTTTGAGATAAATTCGCGAAAGGCCCGGCGTTCGGCCTCATCAGCATCTCGATCGACCGGTATGGAAGCATCGGCGACGACTTCTTCCATCACCCAGATGGGGCTATTCGTCCGCAGAGCTATGGCGATCGCGTCGCTGGGACGGGCATCGATCTCTTTTTTCACTTCACCCTGACGGACAATCAGCACGGCATAGAACGTGTTATCTTGCAGCGAGTGAATCACTATGCGCTCCAAGGTAAGACTCCAGGCCTCTAGGAAATTGACCATCAAATCGTGAGTTAAAGGTCGAGGAGGCTTGTGGCCTTCTAGAGCGCTAATAATAGCCTTTGCCTGCTCCTGACCGATATAAATAGGCAAAGCGCGTCGCTCAGTAGCGTCTCTCAATAGGACAATAGGGCTGCGCGTGGCTGCATCTAAGGCAATTCCAGCGACTTTCATTTCAATCATTCGATCGGCCTCATAGAATTAAGAAACCGTAAAGCGGTAGAGAACTCGGACATATAGATGACCTGAATCCAGTATTACAAAAATTGTCTGGGTTTTTTGGAACTATACCTCGATCGATTTTAGATTTGAGATTTTAGATTGACTCGGGAGGAGAGGCGACAGTCAAAGCTGCTGCGTCTGGTTTGTGACTGTGGTTTCATGTAAATAAGCGATCGACTAAGAAAAAATAACTATGTTTACAGGACTGATTCAATCTCTCGGAAAGCTGAAATCGCTAGGCAACGATTACTTCCAAATTTCCTGCACCTCAAGCAACTCCTATCAGATTTTACAAGATTTAGCCATTGGCGATAGCGTAGCAGTGGATGGAGTTTGTTTGACGGTAGTAGAAGTTCTACCCCAAGGTTTTGTCGCCATCGCTTCCCCGGAAACCCTACGCCGCACTACTTTGGGAGCATTCCCCGATGCTTGGGTCAACCTAGAAAGTTCCCTGCGCGCCGGTAGCAAATTGGGGGGACATTTTGTGACGGGACACGTAGATGCGATCGGCACTTTAGCCACATCCACCCAAACCGCCAACGCATGGGAGATGAGATTTGCAGCCCCACCAACAGCCAATTCGGGATGGCAGCGTCAAATCGCACCATACATCGTTTCCAAAGGTAGCATCGCCGTCAACGGCATCAGCCTCACCGTAGCAGATTGCGATGGAGACGGAAATTGGTTTGAAATAGCCGTAATTCCCCACAGTTTTTCCGAGACAAACCTCAGCTATTTGCAGCCGGGAAGTTTAGTTAATTTAGAAGCAGACATACTCGGCAAATACGTAGCAAAATTTCTCCGCAGCGGCCGGGAACAGCATCCCGAACCTTGGGAAGAAACCCCCGCCATCAACAGTTTAGGAACAATTACACCCGAATTCTTAGCCGAACACGGATTTATGTAATCAAAAATTGGTTCGATCGTTCGGACTTCAGTCCTCTTTTTTCCAAAACTTGGTTCGATCGTTCGGACTTCAGTCCTTTCTTTTCCAAAACTTGGTTCGATCGTTCGGACTTCAGTCCTTTCTTTTTTTTGCGGACTAAAGTCCTCACTGCGAACCTGTCCTATCTTTTCTAAAAATTGGTTCGTAGTAAGGACTGAAGTCCTCTCTTTTTTTGCGGACTAAAGTCCTCACTACGAACCTGTATTCAGGAGTTGATTCCTCTTTTTTTTGCGGACTAAAGTCCTCACTACGAACCTGTATTCAGG
>NZ_JAEQCI010000178.1:8289-12021 GCF_020738565.1 Microcoleus sp. PH2017_12_PCY_D_A
ATTCCTCTTTTTTTTGCGGACTAAAGTCCTCACTACGAACCTGTATTCAGGAGTTGATTCCTCTTTTTTTTGCGGACTAAAGTCCTCACTACGAACCTGATAACGGTAATTTTAATGAACTTCGTGCAATTTCTCAACAAAAACATTTTTCTCCCAAAACAATCCCGCCGCAATTCCCGCCTGAGAAACTAAAAACAAAACTGCAATTAATAGCCTTTGAATACCCGATCCCTGGGAAAATGGATAAGTTAGCAAATTCAGATAAAATGACCGAGGTTGCAGTTTCCCCTTAGCCCCACTTTTCGAGATAATTTGCCCAAACAAAAAAGCACCTCTGCCGTAATTGAACTGCTGCCGCCAAAATTTGCCCAGAGTTAATGCGTGGGAGTGATAGACTGTAACTTCGGGACTGTAGACCGCGCAGCCTCCGGCATTGAGCCAGCGAAAACAAAATTCTCTATCTTCTCCAGCCGCTAGCGCAAAAGTCGTGTCAAACCCGCCGATTTTCTGGAAAGCCTCAGCGGGAAGGGCAAAATTGTTAGAAGTGAAAAATTGTGCGCGATCGCCAATAGCATTGTAATAACTGTAAAGGTAATCGATCAGTTGCTGGCTGGCAGTAGAATAGATATTATCCGGCAGCGCGTTGACAGTTCGACCTCCGATTAAACAGTTTGGTGTTTCCAAAAATCGCTTTTCCAGATTTTGCAGCCAATCTGCCCCCACACTACAGTCATCGTCTGTAAACACTAAAAATTTGCCCTCGGCTGCAAAAGCTCCAGTATTTCGTGCGGTTGCAGGGCCGGAATTGGGTTGTGTCAGAAGTGTGATATTTAACTTATTTTGAAAAGGCAAGATTGTATTTTCTACAGATATTTCGGTGCTGTCGTTGACGACAATAACTTGAAAATTATCGGGCGGATATTCTAATTCCACAAAAGACTGAAGACACTGCGCTAATTTTTCGGGGCGATTGTAAGTCGGGACAATAATTGAAAATAGAGTTTTAGTTTTTTTCATGACAACTCATATAGCCTTTCAAGCGAAAGATGAGGTACGATAGGGCATAGGGCATAGGGCATAGGGCATACCTCACTTTTTTGAGAACCGCTATGTATTTTAAAATTTTAAGCGATACAGCACCGACTCAGTATTAAAATCTTTGCCGAAAACTGGTTGCAGCGGGCCCTGGGGACTTGTCAGCCAAGATAAAGCTAGTTTGGTGTATTCGTCTGTATCAGTTAAGGGCCCGAATCCTACCATCTTAATGTTATTTTTGTGGAGGTTGTCAATCCATGCCGGAAGGCGATCGGCTCTAAACGGCACGTATAAAACTTGTCTGTTCAAATTTCTCCCGTAAAACAGGTAGCTGCGGGAACTTAAAAAGAAGCCGATTCTTTCATCTGGTACTGTATTTTTATCAATATATTCGTAAATTCCACGATACAGTTCGGTGCGAGCAACATCTCGCTTTTCCCTCGCCACCCAACTAGCACTTACCATCAATGCTATGCAGGCACAGATTATCATTATGTAACTTGATTTTTTGAGTCGGGCGAGCAGATTTTTAAAGCCTATAAAACTAGGATTGCGCTTAAATACAATCCCAGCCAGCAGCAGTAATCCAATATAAATTAATGGGTATATTCCTAAATCTCGCAAACTCGGAGCTAATATTTTCATCACCAGATTGATTGCTTCCGCGAAATTAGATTTAAACCTGTCAATCAACATACTTCCCCAAACAATATTCTTTCCGGTAAAAGAAGCATTTTTAATCAGGTCAAAAATTGTGTTGCTAACGATGCCGGCAAGACTGCTAATTAAAACAACTGCCACAATCACTTGCTTGCGAGTTTTGAGCAGAGTTGCGGTTGCTGCTGCTGCGATCGCCAGTAAGCTTAAAAAGGGAAAGCCGTATCTGAGATTAAAACCGAGTAAAGGGCTGAGTTGACCGATCGCCTCTCCGGCAGTCCCGGAGGTGTAAGGTGTAATGACGTAGAGAATTCCGGTGCTGGCAAGAACTACGGTTAAAATGATATTGTTTTGATTGATCCTGGTTTTACCTTGGATCGCAGCCAGAGGTGCTGCTAATACCTGAAGTGCGATCGCCAGAAATGGCAGTTGCAATCTAATCAGGACTTGCAAGCCCAATATTTGCCAGTGGGAAATATTGCTGGGATTAAATTGAGCGGCTAAGGTGCTTTGCCAAATCTTCAAAAGTGGCGAAGCTGGAGGCGCAGGTATGGTAGGTGTTGGCTCCTGTACGGGAGGTGTTGGTGACGGCGTTACAGTCGGTTTTGGAGACGCTACGGTCGGTTTTGGAGACGCTACGGTCGGTTTTGGCCCAGGTACGGGAGACGGTGGGGGAACAGGCTGCAAGGGAATGTTAATCTCGCGGGAATCACCAACAGGATAATTGATGTGCAGCAAGTTTCTCGCATACCAAAAACCTCCTAAAAACAAGCCACAAAGTATGCCGCACACCAAGAATGGCTTGATGTGGCGAATTCTAAAATTGATTGGTGTACAATTTTTATTAACGGCGAATCTTGTAATTTCTAATATTGCTAATCCTCCTAAAAGTGAGGCTGCATAGACTAGGGCAGTGATTTTAATTCCGGCTATCATTCCTACCGATGCCAAAAATAGGGATAGCTCGGATTGCGATCGGCTGCTGTGATAGGATAAACCTAAATATAAAGCAACTGTAAATATGGCCGCTAGCGGTAAGTCTGGGTGAATGGTGTTAACTTGGTTGAGCATCATCGGTACTGTTAATACTAAAGATGCTGCTGCCATGCCATAAAATCTCGTCGCTCCAAATTTTATACTCAATAGATAGACGGCAATTCCTTCAAGTACCCAGGCAATTAGCATGGGAAAAGCTGTGAGAAAATCTTCTTTGAAGGGGAGTACGCACAAAGCAGACAAGACGTGCCAATTGTAGGGATATACTCGGGCTTGCTCTTGTTCAAAAATCCAATTTCCGGCGGCATCTAAGAATGTAAATGAGTGGGTTTGATACCATCTGGCAATTACAGGTAGGTGAAACCACAATGAGTCATAATTTGTTGTGGGTTTAGTTGCTAGGGTTTCCCACAACACAAATCCTGCAAATGCGGTGGCACCAATAATCAGGAGTTCGGATGGGATCAGAGGTTGCTTGAGTTGGGGAATCTGCCACTGCGAGAAGGTAAAAGCTCTGTGGTTTTTCGCATAAATCAGGATTGAGCCGATCGCACAAATCACCATTTCTGCTAGAATGACCGCAGCAAGATTTAGGCGATCGGCACTTCCTAAAATCAAACCAGTAGAAACTTGTACAATGCTCCATCCCGTCAAAAGTACGAGGAGACAATGGGGAAATGAATAGTTACTATTTTCCTTCTGATTCTCGAATGCCAGAGACAAGCTGAGGGGAATCGGGCTGACTACAATAATCAGAAATAAAATTAATTCCCACAAATGTTGCGCTATTAACATAAGCTACAAGTTGCCAATTTTTATGGGAGGCTTTTGCTGGTTTTGATTGTTTATAGTGAGGACTTTAGTCCTTCTTGAATGTGGACTAAAGTCCTCACTACGAATCTATTTTATTGTTTGATCGTTCGGACTTTAGTCCTTCTTGAATGTGGACTAAAGTCCTCACTACGAACCTATTTTATTGTTTGATTGTTCGGACTTTATTCCTCGGATGAATGCGGACTAAAGTCCTCACTACGAACCTATTTT
>NZ_JAEQCI010000179.1:0-9063 GCF_020738565.1 Microcoleus sp. PH2017_12_PCY_D_A
GTAGTGCGGACTTGAGTCCGCTGAGATTGGTTGGTAGTGCGGACTTGAGTCCGCTGAGATTGGTTGGTAGTGCGGACTTGAGTCCGCTGAGATTGGTTGTTAGTGCGGACTTGAGTCCGCTGAGATTGGTTGGTAGTGCGGACTTGAGTCCGCTGAGATTGGTTGTTAGTGCGGACTTTAGTCCGCTGAGATTGGTTGGTAGTGCGGACTTTAGTCCTCTGAGATTGGTTGGTAGTGCGGACTTGAGTCCGCTGAGATTGGTTGGTAGTGCGGACTTGAGTCCGCTGAGATTGGTTGGTAGTGCGGACTTTAGTCCGCTCTCCGGTGGCGGACTGAAGTCAGCTTTTCGGGACTGTTTTTGTTATGCTAATCGACTGAACATTATATCATACTAAATCAGCGTTAAAAACCGCCGAACTAACTCGGCGGTTTTTAACGCGATGTAACCTAAAATAATCTGATGTCCGCTGAATTTCCTCCGTTTTACCCGCCATCAAAAAGGTTCGATCGTTCGGACGAATAGTCAATGGTCATGGATGCGGACTGAAGTCCACACTACAAACCATATTTTCGGAGATTGTATAACTGTGTAAAATCAGTCGTGTGCTTGTGCGCTTTACTTTTAAAACAGCGTTAAATTAGCCTTTATATTATTCCAAAATACTGCATAAATGCGGACTGAAGTCCTCACTACAAACTTGGTTTTCGGACTTTATATAGCTGTGTAAAATTCGTAGGTGCTGGGGCGCACCTAACTTTTAAAACATCGTTAACTTAGCATTTATATTTTTCCAAAATACTGCAATTTACGGACATTTTTCCTAAGGAATCAGTGAAGGTAACTTCATCTTTGTAATGCCGGGGCGTTTGCATCAGCAACCGCCAAGCTTCCCCAGCATCGATTAAATTCATTCGTTCGGGATAGTGAACGTTTAACAATTCTTGCACCATCGGGTAATAGTCGGAGTTAATGCTGGGGAAAATGTGGTGCTCTGTGTGGTAAGAGAAATTGAAGTGCAGCAGGTCAAATATTTTAGGAACCCGCAGCGAAGCACTATTAATCAGCGGGTCATTAATGCTGGTCATCCGACAACCCATATGGTTGGTGTAGATGTAAAACATTGCTCCTGCATGACCGATCGCGATCGGCAAAATGTATGCCAGAATAACTTTAATCGGGTTAAAGTCTAGGTAAAACAAGACGCCCAGATGAATTCCCAAGATTCCGAGACATTCTAGGGCGATCGTCAATCTATCTTTCGCGCTAACTGTAAAGGCTGCCGGTACGTAATCCACAGATTTATCGTTGAATAACAACACTGAAGACACGTTGCGGAAGTTATGCACCGCCCACGATCCAGCCATTCCGACAATCAACCACAGCGGATTGACTTCTACCGAGGGTACAAATAGATTTTGAATCCATTTTCCCCAAGTATCCGGTTGCTGGTGCAGGTAATTGCGATCGGGGTCTGCTAGGGAATTGGTGGTATTGTGGTGTACGAGGTTGTGCAGGGATTTCCACTGAGTTGGCGGCATCAATAGCATACTCAGGCCTAAAAAGGCGATCGGATAAGTCAGGCGAGACTTTTTCTGAACGCTACCGTGCATCAAATCGTGGGAGCTAAATAGCAAAACTATGATACTATTGCCCATAATCGCGGCTAAAGGTAAGTAAAGCCATAAAAAATACACAGACCAGCGATCGAGATAATCGGCAATTCCCCATCCCAGCAAGAGAATTCCCAGATTGATTAACAGAATTCCTAACTTGCTAGGATCGGGTTCAAAAGCATCTGGCGGCAGCAGCGGACGCAATTTTTTAGCATATGCCGATTGGTGAATTAGCGTTTCGCGATCGACACTCTTGTCTAAAGTAATGAGCATTTTTTCAGAATTCATTTTTTGCTAATAACACCGTAATGTCAGTCAGATTATTTTTCCTGTTTTAATTATATCTGCTTTGGGATAATTTAGAATTAACATTTTTTTGGGAAAATACAATTTTTATCCTGAGATTATCCATACCATAAAAATGTAATTACTGGAAAATTGTAAGTCCGAGCTACTTTTATAGCCATCAAATTTAGGCGCCACAATACATCCTATTTTTAGAGGTTTTGTATCTAAAAAATGAGAATTAAATAACTTACAATTTTTATTTTTCTTGTGGGATGGGCGTCCCGCCCGTCCCACAGATATGTATAGCCTTTCTCAAAAAGGTTCGCGGACGTAGTTGGGCTTGGGCCCTCTGAGTTTATTGGTTATATAAGCTGTCAGTCATACCTCATCTTTCTGAGAACCGCTATATGTGTAAATTATTAATTCGCGATCCTAATATTATCTCTAATTAATCACCTACAATGTTATTTTGTAGCACAAATTGTAGTTTCTTAGCTAAAAACCGACGGAGAGGACTGAAGTCTTCACTACAAACTTTGTAGTTTTTTTAGCTAAAAACCGACGGAGAGGACTGAAGTCCTCACTACAAACTTTGTAGTTTTTTTAGCTAAAAACCAACGGAGAGGACTGAAGTCCTCACTACAAACTTTGTGAGAAAAAGATGTTCTTTCTGAAATTGTATTCAACAGCAAAACTGCCAAATGTAACTCACCTAAAATTGTCCGTTACCTTGAACAATTTCTTTAATTGTTGTCAGCGTATCTAGCCCGATTAATCCCCGACGATAGCCTTTTTGGTTGGACATTCCCAAAAATATCGCATCTCCGCGATTTTGATAGCGCCAAAACCGAGGCGAGGCATTAATAAAAGTTGAGGCGCTGTTGACATCGAGAGCAAATTGGCGGCTTTCTAAATAAGATTCCGTGGCGATCGCGTCAGCGTGGCCGCTGCTGTAGCGGTTAATCCAGCCGATCGCGATTTCCAAACTATCAACAACTTTAAACGCGATGGTTTTGTTTAAATAAGGTTGAGTCCACTCGTAGGGTTCAGCCAGCTTCAACTCGGGGAAATCTGCGACGAGATCGGCATCTGCGCTAATTTGAAAGCCTTTTTCTTTTAAACTGTTCCACAGCCTGACTAAGGAAGAAGGCTTTTGGTTGCGATCGATCAGCACTTTCTCGATCGCGTTTACCGGATCGGGTACGCTTTGATGGCTGTCCAAAATCATCCACCTTGCCATCTCCAAACTACCAGTCGGCGACCAATAAAGGTAGCAATTGCCCATTGCCGATCGCAACACCGGCGCCGTGCACAGCCTTACCACCTGCTGCACCAAACTCGGTCTGCCGTAGGGAATAATTAAATTGAGATATTGGTCTTGAGTAACTAAATCGCGGATCGAAGCGCCCCGATCCGGCGGCAGTACCTGCAAACATCCTGACGGCAAACCGACCTCATCGATCGCCGAAACCAAGGCTTCTCCAATTACAGCATTAGTTTGCCAGCTTTCGCTGCCGCCTTTGAGAATCAAGCTGTTGGCGCTTTTGAGACACAAACCTGCCGCGATCGCCCCCAACTCGGGAAACGCCTCGTAAATTAGCGCGATCGCCCCCAGCGGCAGAGACTGACAGTATACCTGACAGCGATCGACCTGATAAGAAGCATTGATCACCCTGCCGATCGGATCTGGCATTTCCCCCAAGCGTTGCAAAATTTGGACAGTTGTCTTGATCCTTTCCGGCGTCAGCTTCAGCCAGTCCACAATCAAGTCGGGAATCGCCATGTCGCGACTCGCTTCTAAATCCAGAGTATTGGCTTCTAAAATCTCATTTTGTCGGCGTTTGAGGGCGATCGCCATGGCCTGCAAAGCAGCAGCGCGATCCGTACTCTTGGTTGCCGCCAACTCCATAGAAGCTTGATAAGCGCGGCGGGCGACATTTGCCCCCTCTGATGAATGGCTAAAATCCTCTATTATCATTTCACTAACGCCTGTAAGCCAGCCATACCATCAGCGCCGGCAGCATTGCTAACAGCACGGCCACCATTGCCCACAGAATAATATTCGGGCCCGGTGAGTGCAGCGCCAGAGGCAACCAAATCAGTAGCGGCACCAAAATCATCCCCAGGGCCAGCGGCAAGTAGTGGGCCTTCAAACCCGGATGTGCTCTGTGCCACTGGTGGCCCGTCCACCGCCAAGCCTGCTTGTAAGGATAGTTGGTTGATAGTTGCTCAATGACGTGTCCGTTTTCCTCCAATACAAATATTTGCTGACAGCGGTTGCAGCCAAAGGCTTCTGTCAGCGTTATGGGTACGAGACGGCCGCGGCGCCGGCAAGGGCACGGGTACTCATCGTTTAAGTCAATCTTGGGAGCTTTTTGAGATGGCACGAGCGATCGGATAAAACAAGCGTTTTTGCAAAAATAATCGTTAACATATCCATTTAATCAAACTTGTCAATACTGCCTTGGACTGGCTTTTCACTGCCTGTTGCGAGCGATCGCCCTAGCGGCAATTTTGACTTACAAGTTCTGGCTTCAATTTTACCACTAACTGAGCTATTCTCAACAACCGTTAGGAGGATATCCAAGAGCTTTTTCCTCTACTTTCCCCTTGCTTTTATTTTTTCGATTTTTTAAAGCGGGTGACGCGATTCGAACGCGCGACATTCACCTTGGCAAGGTGACGCTCTACCACTGAGCTACACCCGCATTTGCTGCGGTATTAATAATATTGCCTCACTGCTCGGAATTTGTCAAGTGTTTTTTGTAAGTTTTTTTCAGAAACTCGCTCCGGCGCACCCGAATGCCTCTCCCCGCCGGAAATTGCAGCAACCAGATTGTTAAAAAAATCAGTAATTGCAGTGCTTTTGACCGCGATCCGCCGACTGCAAAGCTACAATCAAGCTGCAATTGTGAGAGAACACTGCTCATGTCAGACTTAAATCGCGGAATCATGAAGTTCAAGGGAGCTGACAGCCCGATCGCGATCGCCATTTCAGCGATCGTCATTGCTGGCGGCATCGGCGTCCTAATCTGGTGGGCGCTCCAATCAGCCTACGCCTTCAGCTAACAGACGAAAAGAACCTAAAAATTTAGAAAGCATTGCTCAGAAGACAGAATTTTTTTTATGGAATTCTGTCTTCTGTATTTTTTTTGCCCTCAGACAGCACTTGCCAAACAGTTGTACGGTGCTTATCCTGAGCTTGATGACTTTCTCGTAACTTAGTTAATATGCGATCGACTGTCTTAACCGTAGCTCTTCTGTGTTTAGCCACGCCTGCTGTTGCCACAACCTGCGAGGAAAGCTTCCAAAAAAAGGGAGACTTTTTCAATGGTGCCGCCTTTTCTGCGCGCGTTCAGGTTGAGGGGTTAACGGTAGAAAAAGCATTTTCCCAATTGCGACCCATTTTAGCCCGGGAGGGTATCAAGACTGTCAGCACCGATGTCAGTATGGGTACGATGAAAGCGGAAAATCCCGCAACAGCATTTCAGCGTGCTTTGCCGATCGATGTATTTGCCTCACAGGATGGCAATCTATTAAATGTCGAGATGATCTTTACCCTTCCGAGTGGGGTGACTGCCAGCAGGGACACTGTGAAAAAATACTTGTGCGGTGCGCTAAATCAATTGTTGCCCAAAAGTACCAGTACAAGGACTTCTGCCACACCCCAACTAAATTCGGCATTGCATTAATTCGATCGCTCTTCTTGAAAATATCTACGTTAATCTGCGTTAATTTGTGATTTCCTCTTCCTGCGCCAACGCTTGAAATATCATCGCGGGCGATCGATCTATCTGCTTCATTCGATCGCCCCTTCCCAATCATATCTATTTGAAATCAGCGATCGGACTCCTAAACGAGCTGAGCTGCTTCCAATTTTTCCGATGATTTCCCCGATCGACTACTTTTGTAGTACACTTGTAAGCAAAGCGCCAGAAGCGCGCCGTTATCAGACTCAAGTGTTTGCAAGGGTTGTATCGCAACAGAAATTTATGGCAAGTTTTCGGGACATCCTCAAATACTACAGCGGGTACTGGAAAATGTCGGTTTTCAGCATCGGTGCATCCAGCCTGTTTGCGATCGCCGATTTAGCTGTACCCTACGCGATCGGACAACTATTAAATGTATTGTCCGGTCAGCCACCAGACATAATAACCCAAAAATTGATCGCCGCGATCGCCTCACTTACCCAACAGTCACCCAGCAAAATATTATCTTTATCCGTCTTGCTGGGCTTGATTTTTTTGGTAACAGTCGCCCAAGCACCCGTACAGCCTTGGGTGGGGAGTTGGTTCCACTGGGCGCTACCATTGAGAGCAAGGCGCGATCGGATGAAAGGAGCGATCGGCAAAATACTCACCCTACCCCTAGAATTCTACGACGAAAACAACGCCGGCCGGATTTCCAGTCGCATCGCCAAAGGCATCGGCAACCATACTTGGACATACCCAGAAATTGCCGGTGAATTCATCCCGGAAGTCCTCCGCTTAATCGGCATCTTTGCAGTTATTTGGTTAATTGAATGGCGCATCGGCTTATTAATTTCAGTTTCCTTCCTATTTATCCTCGGTTTTACCCTCAAAGGCCTTCAAGGGCTGACTCAGCGAGAAGAAATTCTGGATGAATACATCGAAGATACTGAAAGTCGCAACTCGGAAATTATCACCAACATCAAAACAGTCAAAGCTTTTGCAACGGAAACTCGGGAACTAAAAAAGCAAACAACCAGACTCGATCGCGAGTTGAAAGTCGTAATTAACCGCATTCACAAAGGATACGTCACCCTGGGAACATACCAGCAAACGATCGTCCAGCTTTGCCTGTTTTCAGTTCTCGGTTTTAGCGTAGCAGCAACAGTCGCAGGCAAGATATCTCTGGGATATTTTGTTACGGTTTACACCTTGGCAAGTATGGCATATTCGCAACTGCGCCCGATTAGCATTATCGCCGAATTATTTGCCCGCCGCTATTCTTCAATGATCCGCTTCCACGAGTTTATGCAGTTACCAAACGGTATTGATGCGGTGAATTTAGCAGAAAATGCTGAATCCGCGCCACCTTATAGATTTAGCGGAAAAATTGAATTTTGCGGGCTGACATTCGGGTACGATAGGGAAAAACCTGTTTTGCAGGATGTCAATTTATTGATTCATCCCCGTCAGACTGTAGCATTAGTCGGGCGATCGGGTTCGGGGAAATCAACATTAGTGAAACTGCTGTTTCGGTATTTCGAGCCCAACTCCGGCCGCATTCTGATCGACGGCGAGGATATTTCCAGTTTAAACGTCACTGGCTACCGCAAGCGTTTAGCCATTGTCCACCAAGAAGTAGACCTGTTTAACGGTACGTTGCTGGAAAATTTGAAATACGGCAACCCGAAAGCAACTTTCGCCCAAGTTGAAGAAGCTTGCCGCATCGCCAAAGTAGATGATTTTGTGAGTTTGTTGCCTCAAGGTTACTATACCGTTGTCGGGGAACGGGGAATGCGGTTGTCCGGCGGTCAGCGGCAGCGGTTGGGAATTGCTAGGGCGCTGTTGGTGGAGCCGGACGTGTTAATCTTTGAGTAGCTAGGCAATACTTACCTTTCCAACCATTATTGCCCTACTTTCTAGACACTTTCTATTTACTTAACGTATTTGCGTTATTACAGCCGTTGAGTTAGCTTATTTATACGCCGTTGGTTTCTAGAAAGATTCTACACAACAAAAACCCGCCGGGCTAGGGCGGGCTAGATACTCTTCCTAAAGTGGGTACTTACTTTAGGTTCCTACTTCCTAGTACCCGTAGAACCAGGTACACCCACAATGTTTTAGTGGCAAGGGGTAGTTTATACATCGCATTTTCCAGTATCGTTGTCCATTGGCGTCAACAAAGCTTAGCCCCTCCTTGAGTTCCCACATCTGCCGGAACGAGCCTCTGCCCTGTTCAATCATCTCACCTGTGGTATAGGTGCGAGTCCAGAAAGGAGGAGGGGGATAGTAACCTGCGACTACAATCTCCGGCTCTGGAAGCGCGATCGCTTCAATCGAACTATGTGCATCTTTCGATTCTGAGTTTGTTACGTCCAGACCGGGAAACGAAATCGGATTGAGACATCCGTCATGCCGTACAGCACCAACAATACAAAGCTCGATTAGTTTGTCTACAGCCTCACTCATGTTGCCCTGTGCTTTCAAGAGAGCGACAGTGCGCCGCTACTCGAACCTTTCCTTTATTGTTTGCCCCGGGTTGTAGATTTCTGAGAGAGTTAGGGTGTCGTTTCATCTTTACTGAATTTGCTATGGTTACAAAAGGTTAAAGCCCCTGATTAAAGGGGCATATACTTTTGGGTGTTATGGTTTGTTAGTCTTCTGCGACGGGGTTGAAAAGTATGTTTGTCAACCTTTCTCCACGGCACTGGCGATACCAATGTATATCAACCCATTGCTTAGTCCCCGTCGAATTTGTTGTTACCAGTAACTTGCGCTTTCCCCTTAGCTGGTAGAATTTGCGACGCCATTCGATTATTTGAGGAAGAGTAAGTTCGCTACACACTATACTCTTTATGTGCTGCTCTTGAGAGTGGTCTATCAAAAGAATTTGCATTGCTAGCTTCTATTTGAGGTCTATTTCGTCGCGTAGAATCTTGCGGAATACATCATCGCAAATTTCGCTTAATTCAGCTAACTTTTGGGCGTCCTGACGGCGATACTCTTCAAGTATCACAATTCGCGTTAAAGCGTTTTCGACAGCCCTCTCTTTGTCGTCATTATGTTTTGGCAACAAATTCATTGCTAGCTCAACGAACTCTTCGATTGTCAGACCTCGAGACCACGCCTCAAATTTGATTTTAGCTACTAGCCTCGGCGATAGGTTGACACTAATTTTGGGATTACCAGGTCGTTGATTTGTCATTTGTAAATCCTATTTGAGTTTCGTGTAAGAAAGTGGAATGGCTTAGAACGGGATGGGTGGCTGTTGCTGGATTGATAGCCCATCCAGCAGTTGAACTAGGGGTTGTAGCTTTTTCGCAAGCTCGGCATGGTCATTTGTCAGTGCAACAAAGCTTGCATCTAGCGAATTTATTGAATCCCATATCTCGCGATGAGAAGCCGGACTGGCGCAAGCATCTTCTTCAAATTCAAGTAGCTTTGTCGCCTGTGAAGCCACTGTTTCGGTAAG
>NZ_JAEQCI010000180.1:0-20390 GCF_020738565.1 Microcoleus sp. PH2017_12_PCY_D_A
GGCAAATTGAGTAATCCGTCAAGATGAAAATCCATAAGCTTAGCCTCTAGCGTAAAGTTCCTATATTATACAGTTTTCACCGCAAACCCAGAAGAGCCGTAATTGGTGAGGGGCTTTTAAGCTTTTAACCTGAAAGCTTTTTTCTGATTTCCGACTACTGATTACCAACTATCGATTACCGATTATCCTAATACCATCTTTCAGAAATCGTGCGACATAACAATTGTTGGATTTGTTGATTTTCCCCGATATCTAAGGTGCATCGCCAGTCGAAAAGTCGATTCAATGCCTGGCATTGAAAGAGAGCGACACACTCTGCAAATACAGTCGCATCATTTTTAACAAATGGTATATAGCCTTTCTCAAAAAGATGAGGTATGGCTGACAGCTTACATAAACGCTTAAATCAAGAGGGCCTTCTTCCCAACAACGTCCGCGAATCTTTGTGAGAACCGCTATAACTTAATAGGTTCGCTTAGTCCTGCAAAAGTAATGATGTAATTCGATGTAACCATTTCTATACAAGGATTAAGAATGCGAAAAACATTAATTAATTGTAAACCACTAAGTAGGTCGGCGCTGTAAAACGCAAATATGTAAACGATTGTAAAGTATTAAAATGCACGATCGCAGCACTCGTTAGCCTTGTTTACATATTGTTACATAATAAAGTTTAATCTCGCCTACTTACTTAATAAGTGGATGTAAGAATAAGTGTGGTATTTTGGAATTTCCACTGCCTTGCACGATATCTTAACCTGTGCAGATTGATAAAGCCATGTGTGCGAGGGAAGGGATAGTAAAGACCTCCCGCCCTCGCAAAATCGGCACGTTTCCCCTTTCTATCGCAATGTTGTTGTAACAGATAGATGTGGGGACAGATAAATGTGTGGACAGATAGATGTCTGGAGAGATATATTTTAAATATTGGGTGCAGAAACTTTTAACATAACTTTGGGAGTCTAGAAAATGACAAAAAATGTATCGGTAGTGATTCCATCTTATAATTGCGCCCAATTTTTACCGGAAGCAATTGAGAGCATTCTGGAACAAAGCTACCCTCCGTTTGAGGTGATCGTAGTAGACGATGGCTCTACTGATGATACGAAAGAAGTCTGCGATCGCTACCCGAAAGTAACATACGTCTATCAAAATAACCAAGGTGTTGCTGCTGCACGCAATACTGGTTTGCGGGTTAGTACGGGAGAGTATATTCTTTTCCTCGATAGTGATGATTGCCTGTTACCTGAAGCGATCGAGATTGGAGTCAAGCACATCAACGCCCTGCCAGAGGTGGGCTTTGTCTTTGGTCGTTATTTCTTCTATTCCATTCAACCTGATGGCTCCTACAAAGTAGAAGAGAAATATGAGAATCAGCCTGAATTTGCTAATTATGAAACTATTTTAGCTATCCGGCATAGGATTCAATGCGGTTGTATTATGTTTCGCCGTGCTGCCCTCGATACTGTCGCCATTGAGTCTATCGGTGCATTTGATCCAAGTGTATTAGCGATCGAAGATTACAATTTATGTTTGCGAATTGCCCGTAATTTTCCTGTCTATTTCCACGGTGAAGTCGTTTCTCAATATCGCTACACTGGCAATAATATATCCAGTAAATCGACCTACTTTCTGATCCATGCAATTCGAGATCATTCTCAGCAATGGAGTTACGTTGAACAAACTAAAAAAGAAGAATATCTAGTTGCCTATGAAGAAGGAAAAAAACACTGGACTAAGCTTTTTGGCGATCGATTGCCTTACGAAATCCAGAGATATATACGAGCTAAAGAATGGGTGGCAGCTTTGGGGATTCTGAGATTAATCTTGTATTACGATCGCAAATTGCAATGTATCGATCGGGCAATCTACGAAACATCCTATGCAACTCTGATGTCAGAGGTACGAAAGCTCCCCCTTCAAGACTCCTTAGCCTATTGGAAAAAACAACTTGCCGGAGCCCCTCCTTTATTACCCCTACCCACTGACACACCGCGCCCCCCAGAGCAATCCTTTCGGGAAGCTTCTCTGTCTTTTGGCATTTCTGGGGAAATCACGACTGCCTTAGGTCTATTGGGCGGGATCGAAGGGGTCACTCTCTCAACAACCCTGTTAGCCGCCTTTAATATTTTGCTCGCTATACAGGTACGGAAGACGTGATTGTGGGCTCCCCCTTTGTGAGCCGTGTGAATTCAGAAAATTTTGTGAATGCCGTCCCCCTCCGTACAGATATGTCCGGCAATCCCACTTTCCCAGAGTTTCTGGGACGAGTGCGGAAAGTCGTTTTGTTAGCGCAAGCCTATCAAGATGTACCCTATTGTTTGTTGGTCGATCAATTTTGTCCCGAGATCGATTTGAGCTATTCTCCTCTGTTTCAAGTGACCTTTGTCTTTGAGGAAAATATTCCCTTCCAAACGATCGATCTGTCAAAATTAACAGCAAGTCCTTGGGTGATTGAAAATAACGAAGGGAAGTTTGACTTAACTTTGTTCTTAAAACCAACCAGCGAAGGATTGGAGGGGAGTTGGTCTTACAGCACGGATTTGTTTGATGCAGAAACCATTGAACGAATGAACGAGCATTTCCAGATTTTGTTGGCTGGGATTGTGGCTGATGCACAACAACCGATTTCTGCATTGCTGCTGTTGCCTGACAAAGAGAAAAATCTGTTGCTTGTGGAATGGAATCAGACTCAAATAGATGAGTCGCAAGAGCTATGCCTGCACCAGTTAATAGCTCAACAAGCAGAAGCAACTCCCGAGAAAATTGCGGTTTCCTTTGAAGGTCAAACATTAACTTACCAAGAACTGCATCAACGCTCCAATCAACTCGCCCACTATTTACAAAAAAAAGGGGTAAAACCCGATGATTTAGTTGGCATTTGTGTCGATCGCTCTCTGGAAATGGTGGTGGGATTATTAGGTGTGCTGAAGGCGGGCGGAGCCTATGTTCCCATAGACCCCAACTACCCGGACGATCGCGTGGAATACACGATCGAGAATTCCGAAGCCAAACTATTGTTAACACAACAGCAACTGGTCAAGAACCTGCCTACCAAAGCAGCCAAAGAAGCATTGGTCATCTGTTTGGATGCGGATTGGTCTCTCATTGCCCAAGAGAGTCAGGAAACACCGATCGCAAGTGTTACGCCAGAAAATATGGCCTACGTCATTTACACGTCTGGTTCTACGGGTAAGCCCAAAGGCGTACAAGTTCTCCACCGCGGGGCAGTCAATTTTTTACGTTCGATGCAGGAGCAACCGGGAATCAGTGCGGCGGATATTTTGCTGTCTGTCACCACTCTCTCGTTTGATATTGCAGTGTTAGAACTGTTCTTGCCCCTGATTGTGGGAGCGCAGGTTGTCATCCTGAGTCGGGAAGCTGCCATGGATGGCAGAAAGTTATTAAAGACGATCGCCCAATTGGGGATTACGATCCTGCAAGCGACCCCAGCGACTTGGCGATTATTGCTGGAATCGGGTTGGGAAGGTCAGTCCCCAATGAAAATGCTCTCCGGTGGGGAAGCCATGCCTAAAGAATTGGCTGCCCAATTGTTAACCAAAGGTACGGAACTTTGGAATATGTACGGGCCGACGGAAACAACAGTTTGGTCAACAGTTTATCAAGTCAAAGATGCCGAACAGCGAATTTTAATTGGTAAGCCGATCGCCAACACCGATATCTACATCTTAGATCCTCTCCTGCAACCCGTTCCCATTGGGGTGGCTGGGGAATTACACATTGGTGGTTCAGGATTAGCCCGAGGCTATTTGCAGCGTCCCGATTTAACCACTGAGAGATTTATTCCTAATCCCTTTCGTGAAACCGAACGAATCTACAAGACAGGGGACTTAGCGCGTTATTTGCCCGATGGAAATATTGAGTGTTTGGGTCGCCTAGATTTTCAAGTCAAAATTCGCGGTTTTCGGATCGAACTCGGTGAAATCGAGTCTGTTTTGGTCAAACATCCCAAGGTGCAGCAGGCAGTGGTCATCGTCAGGGAAGATTTTCCAGGCGACAAGCGTCTAGTGGGTTATATTGTCGCCCTCAACAATCAGAACCCCACCATCCAAGAACTGCGAAGCCTGCTCAAGGAGTACGTACCAGAATATATGGTGCCGTCTATCTTTGTTTTCTTGGAAGCTCTACCCCTAACACCTAATGGTAAGGTCGATCGAAAAGCTCTACCTGTACCTGAACAATCTCGCGAAGCAAAAGCAGTCGAACCTGCCACTCCAAAGCCTGTTGATTCGTCCAAGACTACAACTCAAGCAAAGCAAGAAAAGCCAAGAGAATTGGCCGCTCCTCAGGATGATTTGGAAGTTCAACTCATCAAGATTTGGGAAAAAGTATTGCATACTTCACCCATTAGCGTGACAGATAATTTCTTCGAGCTGGGAGGGCATTCCCTATTAGCGATATCGCTAATTCGTGAAATAGAGGAAACCTACAAGCAAGAGCTATCTTTAGCTATCCTTTTCCAATCGCCAACGATTCAGCAATTGGCTAACACCCTTCGCGCACAAGGATGCTTGTCTTCGGCACAGGCTTTAGTCACGATTCAGGAAGGCAGTTCCAAACTACCTTTATTCTTCATTTACGGCATATTCCTTTACTATGATTTGTCAAGACACCTCGGCAAAGAGCAGACCTGTTATGGAGTCTATCTCAACGAGGAAGTCAGTATGTTCCAAAACGATAAACTTGACAAATCACCAACGGATTTAGTGAGTGTTGCAGATCTGGCAACTCGCTATCTCAAAGAAATCCAAAAACATCAGCCTAAAGGGCCTTACCTCCTAGCGGGTGAGTCATTAGGTGGTTTAGTAGCCTTTGAAATGGCACATCAACTTCATTTACAGGGTGAGGAGGTAGCTTTACTGGGTCTTTTGGATAGTGCGATTCCAGGAAAAAACCAACTGTCATTGAGTCAGAAGCTGACTTTTCATGTCAAAAATCTGCGCCAAAAAGGGCTTTCCTATTTGTTCCAAAAGATCCTAAAATCGCAGACTAAATCGAATTCTGACATTAACATTAATAATGTTAATAATGATAAGGTAGATCCTCGATTAGAGTTTCGGGAGCACGCTTTCAAAAGTTACAAGCCCCAGCCTTACCCAGGCAGGGCGGTTTTGTTCCGGGCGATGGATGAAAGTCACTTTAGCACTTTGGAAACGTGGCAGGATCTGTTGGTTGGAGGATTAGACATATATAGCAGTCATAAATCATTTGTAAATTTTTTACCCCACCCCAACCCTCCCCTTACTAAGGGGAGGGGGCAAGATATTTACAAATCATTTGCGATCGCTCCCAATGTCCCTCTCTTGGCGGAAAAAATGAGACGGCATATCGATCGAGCCTTAGCAAAACTTTAGGCTGTTGAGTTGAACGACTTTTGACACTCTCCGGCGTGAACGCACGGGGATTCTTCGATCTACGAGCTAACTTGCTTGCGATTGGATTTCTCCAACCAAAGTAGAGGTCAATTCTCCCAAAGCGTTGCTTGCATTTAATGCAAAGGTTCCGACGTGCCCCGCCGTACCCAATCCTCGACTAAGGATGTTTCTAGCTGCATTAAAATCTCTGTCAAGAATACAACCGCACTTACAAACGTGCGTTCTTGTAGATAGCGTTTTCTTGACAGCTTCACCGCAAAGGGAGCATTCTTGGCTGGTATATTGCGGATTTACCGCAACCGTTACTCGCTCAAATACCTTTCCAAAGTATTCAATCCAGATCCGAAACTGATACCAAGATGCGTCGTTAATTGACTTAGCTAGGCAATGATTTTTCACCATATTTTTGAGATGGCGCTTGCCTAAAGTCTGCCTAGCTTTGTCTCTGTTTTTTGAACCTTTGATTTTTCTGGATACACGACGCCCGCAACGTTTGAGAACTTTTTCGCCTGTTCTCAGAAATCGTGGGTTTTGGACTACTACCGCGTTTGAGTCGGTGTAATATTCCTTCAATCCCATATCTAAGCCGACAGTATTCCCTGTTGGCTCGGTATTCTCCTTTCTATCAACGTCAATACAGAACTGAACGTATACGCCCGTAGCTCGTTTTACCAATCTCACCCGTTTGATTTGGCTAATTTGGTAGAAGTGCAAGTCGCGTATTCCCTTTAATTTAAGTTTCCCAATCCCTTTTTGTCACGAAAGGTTATAGATTTCCGATCTTCAGCGAGCTGCCATCCGCTAGTTTTATACTCAACAGAACGACAGTCTTTTTGAAACTGTGGATACCCCTTTTTACCAGGAATTGCCTTTTTGCAGTTGTCGTAAAATCGGGAAATAGCAGCCCATGCTCTCTCGGCACTAGCTTGTCTGGCTTGAGAATTAAGTTCGTCGGCAAACGGGAATTCTTTAGCTAGCACAGCGCAATATTTATTCAAGTCGTACTTGTTCACCTTTTTGTTGTCCATCCAATAGCGCAAACAACTATTGCGGACAAATTGAGCTGTACGAATCGCTTTGTCTACCGCACAAAACTGACTTTTATTCCCGTAAGCTTTGAACTCAAAAATTAGCATCGCTTTACCTCCTACCTTATGCTAGCTTAGTCGGCACAAAATAGTTGGTTTGTAACAATGGTTTACAATTAAAGCCGTCCTATAAGGACGGGGTTTTAAACCCAATTTCTTGATAAAAGCGATTCAACATGCTATGACAGATCGAACAATGCGTCAACGCGCCGCCAATCTGGCGGCGCAAATCCAAGCTGAAGATGGGATTGCGAATGCAGTTGCTATCGTACAGGAAATCTCAAACAGTGGGAGTGTTTGCGGATAACCCGGTTTCTTTGTCGAGAGAGATCCCAATCCCGATCGAAAATCATAAAACCCTTATCCAGCAAGTCATTCCCGAATCTCAAATCGAAAAATGGAAAATCTAAAATCCTATATCCGCGAAGGGGATATAAGTGCCGAGCCCGGTTAAGAAATCTCAAATTGTGTTATAGTGCGATCGGTAACTCTTGTTTTACGAATTTTGTAGTTTCAGTGGCTGTTCGCGCGATGACCTCTTCACCAACCATAGCACCCGTTCGATCGAGTCAAGTCACCCGCAAACCTTATCCAAATTATCGGGTAATAGTCCTCAACGACGATTTCAACACATTTCAGCACGTTGTGGAATGTCTGACAAAATACATTCCAGGGATGACGAGCGACCATGCCTGGAAACTTGCCAACCAAATCCACCACGAAGGCCAGGCCACCGTCTGGGTTGGCCCGCAAGAGCAAGCAGAACTTTATCATATGCAATTGAGCCGTGCTGGGCTGACAATGGCTCCCCTAGAGTCCACTTAACTGCTATTGGCAATCCTGGACGCATTTTAACCAAAATCTCTCCTGGGCCAGCCGCGCGATAAAAGCAATCTCAGCCTCAAAGAGATTGCTTATACCAATTTTAAAAAAGAATCCAACAGTATTCTTGTTCCCCCCGCAAGGCAGCGGGGGGGCGCCGGGGGGTCGAAGAGTATTGCACGATTTTAGAAAAATGGTATTAGCTTCGTATTGCGCCTAAGACAAGGAATCTTGGTGTTGGTGCTGATTTACCGACTCAAATTGTTGATATTTTAGGACTTACACACGTGGGTGAGAAACCCGGTTTCTTCCTAAATACTGCGCTTCCACACCAATATTTCTCGCAGAAACCGGGTTTCTGAGGCGTTTAGTGTATTTATCTATTTAAATTTTTTAGACCGCACTTTATTTAATACAGATATCTACAGGCTGATTTAAACCCAGAACTTATTGGAGTCCGCTCAGCTAAATTTGAAACCTGCCAAAATGGCAACATGACTCTATCCTGATGATTTAGATTATTGGAAAAGGTGAATAATCTTGCAATCACTTAGGAGAATGTTATGAATCATCCTTTTGATCTAGATGCTGCTGACCTCGAAGCAATGGATTTGGATTTTGAAGAGCAGCTAACTGATGAACAAGCAGCGCAAGTTGGCGGTGGACTTAAAGCCACCACGCTGGCTCTCGGTGAAGAAGGTGGCGGGATTGTGTGTATCTCAGCTCCGTGTCCGGGAAGTGAAGGAGGAGAATCTCCTCATCCTATTCCCACTGAACCTCCGATGACCACGCTGGCTCTCGGTGAAGAAGGTGGAGGCCCTTACACTAAGGCTTGGTTTGAATGTGGAGGAGGCCCCATTTATTGGTAATCTCATTAGTGCTGACACTTTGAGAGATTTTGCCGAAGTCCTGCACTATTGGGAGCGTTTCTGTCATGGGACTTTCCAAGTTTTCGGGTCATTTGATTGTTTTTTGAATATCCACAAAGTTGCAACACTCTCCCCAAAAGTGCTGCCACTTTTTATATTTATCAATTCACAAAAACCTGGTTTATTGTAAAAATATCATCCCCATAAATTACCAAGAACGTTTGTAGTGAGGACTTTAGTCCTCAGATGAAGACTAAAGTCCTCACTACAAACTAATTTTATTCGTCGATTGACCGCATCTTTAATTCAGAGGTTTCCCATGAACATTTTAATTTTAGGTGATGCTTCAGATGCTCATGCTGCTCATATGAAGAATGCTCTCACCCAAGCCGGTGCAGCAGTAGATTATTTGGATACCAGCTTGTTTCCCAAACAGTTACGCCTGTCTTGGCGACCTGACACCCAGGTAGGATGCTTGACGCTACCGTCCGGTCGTCGCTTGAATCTCGACGATATTCACAGTGTATTTTGGCGCAATTTCTCGGGTGTTTCCGTTCCACCTTTAAAAGATTTCAACCAACAGCAGGTTGCATTTAATGATTCAATGAGTACAGTGCGATCGCTAATGCAAGCTTGTGGGACTCGCTGGGTGAATTCCTGGCAGGCATACCAATTTCACAAAGAAAAACCCCTACAACTGAGCAGGGCCAAACAAATAGGTGTGACGATTCCTGCAACTTTAATCAGTAACGATCCACAGGAAGTTAGGAAATTTGTCGAAGTTCACCAAAAAGTAATTTTCAAGCCTGTTTATGGTGGCGCTCATACCAAGTTGGTGACAGAGGCGCATTTGGAAATTAATCGGTTAACCATGGCTTTGAGTATTTCTCCAGTCACCATTCAAGAGTATATTCCTGGGACAAACATTCGCAGTTATATGATTGGTGAATCAGTCTATACTGCCGAAATTAGGAGTCCAGCGTTGGACTTTCGGGAAGATTTGGAGGCCGAGCTAATTCCCATAGATTTGCCCGAAGCTGTTCGCAAACAATGTTTGGCAATATCCCAGGCATTTATGCTAGAGTGGACTGCGATTGATTGGCGCGTTAAGCCAACGGGCGAGTATGTATTTTTAGAGGCAAATCCTAGTCCGATGTTTGTACATTTTGAGCGTCAGACAGGTTTTCCTATTACACAAGAATTGCTCGCTCTGTTAATGTATTGACAGGCGTTCAGACGCCGCTATTTTCCCAATTATCTCGCCTCTGTATGTCCGGCTGCGTTACACCGCAGGTTGTAGGTTGCCGATTTCACCGGAATTAACAGTTTCGGGAAAGGAATTTATGCAGTTATGGGGCTGGAATTGCCAAAGTCCTTTGAATCAAATTTTCGGACGGGTTCGTCTGTCCATCCCACAAGAAAAACAATTGTGGATGGGCTGGCGAACCCGTCCTAGCTATTTTTGCAAGAAGTCTATTATCGCACGCGGGCGATCGCCCGGGCTCACTCTCAGTCGATCGCGCTCACATCTCAAATCTTCAACCGAAGCGACCCGCATCTGTTACAATTTTCAACACAGCCAAAACATCACGCCCGCCGGAACTCACCTGCATAGGGATATAAGCCCGCGACAGGAGTCGTGGAGAACCCAAAAAATTAGATATTTAGTTGAACATCCCAGATTCATCTGTAGAGTCAATCTAAAAATCTAAAATTCTAAAATCTAAAATCTAAAATCGACCGATGGAAACCCTGCAAACCCAACTTTACGAACTCGCACAATTTGCTAATAATTTAGTAAACACCCAACTGACACACCTGAGTTTAGTCAGTGTCGGAGTGATTTTTCTGGCAGGGTTGCTAACGAGCTTGACGCCCTGTATGCTTTCGATGTTGCCGATCACGATCGGCTACATCGGCGGATACGAAGCAAAAAGCCGCCTGCAAGCCGCCGCCCAATCGGCTTGGTTTTCCTTGGGATTGGCGACAACCCTCGCGGGTTTAGGCATTGTCGCATCATTTGCGGGTCAAGTTTACGGCAAAATTGGTCTGGGTTTGCCGATCGTTGTCAGCATAATTGCGATTTTAATGGGGCTGAATTTACTCGAAGCTTTACCTTTACAAATGCCGTCTTTCGATGCTGTGGGCTGGGTTCCGAAAGATTTGCCCGCAGGCGTGCGATCGTACTTATTAGGCTTAACTTTTGGTTTAGTAGCTTCTCCGTGCAGCACTCCGGTTTTAGCTACCCTTTTAGCTTGGGTTTCCAAAACTGGAGATCTAGTTTTAGGCGGTGTGTTGCTGCTGTTTTACGCTGCGGGCTACGTGGCTCCGCTGATTGTAGCAGGTACTTTTACCGCGAGCATTAAAAAGTTGTTAGAATTACGCAGGTGGTCGAGTTGGATTACGCCTGTTAGCGGCGTTTTGTTAGTAGGATTTGGCGTGTTCTCTCTGCTTTCCCGCATTCTTCCGGCCTAAAATTCGCAGTAAGATTCGTAGTAAGGTTCGTAGTAAGGACTTCAGTCCTTTAAGAATTACCGAAAACAATACAAAATTGAAGGATACAGAGAATTAATTAATTGTGATTGGTAGTGTGTTACCCAATTACCAATTACCAATTACCAATTACCAATTACCAATTACCAATTACCAATTACCAATTACCAATTACCAATGATATCAAAAGAAGTATTTCTATCTAAATTATCAGACTGGGCGACTGCGCCTCTAAAGTTTTTCAAGCGAGAACTTTTGCCAGTGCTGGCAGATTTGCGGCTGGCAATTATCTTGCTGCTGGCGATCGCATTTTTCAGCATTTCTGGCACCGTCATCGAACAAGGCCAATCAGTAGAATTTTATCAATCCAACTATCCAGAACACCCGGCTTTGTTTGGCTTCCTAACTTGGAAAGTTGTGCTAATTGCAGGACTAGATCACGTCTACCGCACTTGGTGGTTTTTGTCAATCCTAATTCTGTTCGGCAGCAGCTTGACAGCTTGCACTTTTACCCGACAATTTCCGGCACTAAAAGCCGCCCGCCGCTGGAAGTTTTATGAAGAACCGAAGCAGTTTGAAAAATTAGCTCTCAGTGCGGAATTAGAAAGAGTTGATTTAAGTTCGTTGGAGCAACTTTTGCAGCAAAAAAATTACCGCATATTTCGAGAAGGTGAAAAAGTTTATGCTCGCAAGGGCATAATTGGTAAAATCGGCCCGATTATTGTTCACGCGAGTATGCTAATTATTTTAGCTGGCTCGATGTGGGGCTCGATGACGGGATTTATGGCTCAAGAAATGGTTCCTAGCGGTGAAACTTTTCAGGTGCAGAATATCACTGATGCTGGGCCTTGGGCGGGGCCGCAAGTACCGAAGGATTGGTCGGTGCGCGTGAATCGGTTCTGGATCGATTATAGTCCGAGCGGGGCGATCGACCAATTTTACTCGGATCTGTCAGTTTTGGACAAAACAGGCCGAGAGGTCGATCGCAAAACGATTCACGTTAACGAGCCGCTCAGATACCGAGGAGTCACCTTTTATCAAGCAGATTGGAGCCTAGCCGCCGTGCGAGTTCGCCTCAACAAAAGCCCGGTTTTGCAACTACCAATGGCTCAGTTAGACACCCAAGGTAAAGGCAGAATTTGGGGGGCTTGGATTCCGACTAAACCCGATTTGAGTGCGGGAGTTTCTCTGCTAGCAAAGGACTTGCAAGGAACTATGTTAGTCTACGGTACGGATGGCAAATTGTTAACTACTGTTCGCGCAGGTACCGCAGTTGAAGTTAACGGAGTGATGCTGGCAATTGATGAAGTTGTTGGCAGCACGGGATTGCAAATTAAAGCCGATCCAGGAATTCCGCTCGTTTATACTGGCTTTGGGTTGCTGATGCTGAGCGTGATGATGAGCTATCTGTCTCACTCGCAGATTTGGGCTTTGGAAAAAAATGGCAAGCTATACGTGGGCGGGCGCACTAATCGCGCTCAGGTGATTTTTGAAAGAGAGGTTGTGGAGATTTTGGACAAGTTGGCAGAATTGAAAACGGCAGAGGCCAAAAGTGCGATCGCCCCGACTTCTGTTGCTAGTCAAAGCTAACCGTAGGGTGCGCCGCGGCGCACCTTAGGGAAGCATCTCAGTTTTGCATTTACAGTGCTGCCCCGCTCAAAAAAAAGTTCGTAGTGCGGACTTCAGTCCGCTCTTTAAAATGCTTCTTGCAAAACTGAGAGAGATGCTCCCCACCTTAGGAATGAGAATTAAATAACTTACAATCTTTATTATTCTTGTGGGATGGGCGTCCCGCCCGTTCTTTAGGGACGGGCGGGACGCCCATCCCACAAATATGTGTAAATTATTTAATTTGCGATCCTTACACCAATCCATAAATATGAAAAAGATTAGAATGTAGGGTGCATCGCCATGAACAACTTTCGCTGGTATTCAAAGATTTTAGAGCGACGCACCCTACAGATTATAAAGGGGATGAATAACCCGGATTTGGTATTACTGCTTATCCTAGTAAGAGGTCAAGATTTGAGATCCTCACCGCCGTAAAAAAGTCGTCCTAAAAGGACGGGGTTTCAAACCCAATTTTGCTGATGAAAAAGATTAGATATAGCCCTGATGTAGATGCGATGCCGATCGAAATTTTCGATCCTCTTCGAGGGCTTCGCCAACGCCCGATCGCCTATGCCGAAGATGAAGGAAACATGATTCTGCACTATTCTAGCAGCGGAGAACTGGTATTGATCGAAATATTAGATGTCAAACAATTCATCTCATTAGAATCTGTCTCCGATGAAATGCCTGCCCGCTAAAGCAGTCCCTCCTCAAAATCAGTTGTAATTATGTCACACAAAATTACTGAAAAGATGGGTTTAGTTACCGCCACAATCACAGTCACCAACCTAGTCGATGAAATTTTGCAAGAAAGAGGATTT
The DNA here is from genome assembly GCF_020738565.1 of Microcoleus sp. PH2017_12_PCY_D_A. Classification (NCBI taxonomy): domain Bacteria; kingdom Bacillati; phylum Cyanobacteriota; class Cyanophyceae; order Oscillatoriales; family Microcoleaceae; genus Microcoleus; species Microcoleus sp. PH2017_12_PCY_D_A. The sequence continues at coordinate 13,101 of NZ_JAEQCI010000180.1, forward strand.
ATCACTGATAGTGAAGTGCGTTCTGTCACCTTAGAAAAGGTTATAGTTGATACAGGTGCAACTCGCCTCTGTTTGCCCGCACCAATTATCCAGCAATTGGGTTTAACACTCGATGAAGAAGTCGAGGTCAAGACAGCGGCAGGCATCCAAAAAGCACGTTTGTTTAAGAGATTGAGTCTGACTGTAGGGAAACGGAAAGGAGAGTTTAATTGTATGGAATTGCCGGGAGGCGAAGACCCCTTACTCGGCTTGATTCCATTGGAAAGTTTAGGTTTGCAACCAGATATTATCAAGCAAGAATTAATCTTTTTGCCGCATCGCGGTCAAAATACCTATCACTTGGCACTCTAACATTCCCTATTCATCATGAAAGGAGGCGGATGCTCACCAGCACCGCCCCTACTGCCACAGAACGCACATTTAAAGGCTGAGCCTTCTACTTCTGATGCCGCACCTCAACCACCGTGTGCACGTTCCCCCGCGGCAGAAAATCCCCCTTCACCGTCACTTCCAGCGGCGCGCAAGCTGCGACAAAATCGTCTAAAATTTGATTGATCGATTCTTCGTGGGAAATGTAGCGATCGCGATAACTGTTAACGTAGAGCTTCAGCGCCTTTAACTCTACCACTCGCTCGTCGGGCACGTAAGTAACGTGAATCGCGGCAAAATCGGGATAGCCAGAAAACGGGCACTTGCAAGTAAACTCCGGCAAGGTAATGTTAATCGTATAGCGCCGCCCGACTCGCGGGTTCGGAAAAGTAATTAACTGCCCCTCTAAAATCTCGCGTTCGCCGTATTTCATTTCCTCGGTGCTTGACTTTTGCGACATACTTTGTACGGTTGGGTGGTTGTTCATAGCGATCGACTCAGAAATTGTAACATTTAATTAAATTTACTATTAATATCTGTAACAGCTATCTTGATGAATTGTGTTGCGATCGATCTAATTGCAAATACTCTCAGGCTAAACTTAAAAAAGTTCACCCTCGCCATCTACAATTATGCAAAATACTACCTTATCTGACAATACTTCTCCTGAAAACTCAAATAGTTACTCTGCATCAGTACCGATTTCCCTCTATCGAGAAGTCACGACCCAATTGCAAGCAGCCCAAGCGATGCTCGACTCCCTCAAAACCCACAACCAGCAATTAGTTCAACAAAATCAACAACTGCGGCGAGAAGTAGAAACAGTAGTTCAAGTATCCCAGCAGCTACAACAAGTAGTCAACTCGGCTCAGAACGTCACCCAGACAGGGATGCCTCAAATGCCCTCCGTCAAATTCAATTTCAGCGTTGAACCGGAACCTCCAGCACCTCCCATCTCGAGGACTAGCTCTTCTAACGTACCTCAACCACCTCAAACAGTCGCCTTCCCCTTCCCTCTACCGGAACCTAAAGTCCCCCCGGTTCCCGAGACACTTCCAGAAAAATTATTTACTACTGTGCCGGAAACTCCTTACCGGGTGCGAACTCAAGCAAAAACAGCCTCAGACTTAAGTGGATTGTGGTTGGCCGTTGCCATTTTTCTGATTGTTATTGCTGCTTTTGGTGCAGGTTATTTAGTTGTTCGCCCTTTGTTGAAGGGAAAGTAAATTTCAACAAGAATCCCACGGCTCGAACCGTGGGATTTTAACGAAAACTTAGCATAAAATATTCAAAGTTACGCTAATTGGCTATCATCCTCTGGCTGCACTCGTTTCTACTAAACGAGGTGCATACTGCTCTTCACAAGCAGAACCTAGAATGCCCACCCCGGGCTCGAAACCGCGCGTGAACTCAGTGAGTTTTACCTGTTTAGCTTCCAAAGCTGTCTGTAGCACCTTCATGGCTCGGTGAGGGTCGCCGGCTCCGCAGAAAAATAAGTCTGCGGCAAAATAACCGTGTTCAGGCCAAGTATGGATTGCTATATGAGACTCTGCCAAAGTTGCAGTAGCCGTCACTCCGTGAGGACTAAACTGGTGTACGCACAAATCGATGAGAGTAGCTCCTCCGGCTTCGATCGCATCGAGTATGGCGCGGCGGATACGTTCAGGATCGTTGAGGAGGTCTCCAGGAGACTCCCAAGCATCAGCGACCAGATGGGTTCCCAATTGTTTCATTCTGCGGGGTTTTACCTCTAACTCACAATGTCTCAAACCTTTTGACAATAGCACGGACTCCAGAAATTTTGCAAGTAAATTACCCAAAAGAAATCAAAATATAGCGAATCGGGCGATCGCCGCTATATTTTTGGGCGCACAAAAAAGTAACTGAAGCTTTTGACTTGAGGCGCGATCGCTCCTGACTGACAATCGCCCCGCTACCAGACATCGAATCAATCGCGGCTGTGAGTAGCTCCATTCGGCAAAATCGCCCCGCCCAAAGCCGCTTGATTCAAATTAGCAACATTCAAGCTCGCCCCAATCAAATTAGCCTCAGACAAATTAGTTCCTGTCAAATTTGCTCCTGTCAAAGAACTCAGCAGCAAACCCGCACCCGACAAATTGGCGTTACTCAAATTCGCTCCCCGCAAATCAGCTTCCAGCAAGCTAGCACCTGATAAATTCGCACCGCTCAAATCAGCTCCCCGGAGAGAAGCTTTGTTCAAATTCGCAGCCCTCAAATCAGCATTGTGCAGAATCAAACCATTCAAATTAGCTTTACTCAAATTAGCCCCTTGCAAGTGTGCACCGCTCAAATTAGAACCATTTAAATTAGCTTTACTCAAGTCAGCACCGCTCAAGTCAGCGCCGCTCAAATTAGCAGCACAAATACAAGCCTCCCGCAGACTTGCTTCGCTCAAAATCGCCCCAACCAAATTGACACCGCTGAGATTTCCGCGATTGAGATAAGCCCGAATTAGATTTGCACCGCTCAGGTTGGCCCCGTTCAAATCTACTTCGCTAAGAATCGCTCTAGTTAGATTTGCTCTGCTTAAATCAACCCCGCTCATAATTGCTCGGCTCAGCGTCGCCCCGCTCAAATTAGCCTCAGTTAGTTTCGAGCCGCTTAGCAAACAAGCTCCGACTAAACTCGCTCCAGTCATCACAGCTTTGCTCAAGTCAGCGCGAGACAATATTGCTCCGCTGAGATTTGCTCCGCTAAAATCGGCTGCGATCGCCACAGTTCCCGTTAAACTAGAACTGCCGAGGTTAGCTTCAATTAATTTCGCCTTAGATAAATTAGCCCCGCTCAAGTCGGCGCCGTTTAAATTAGCTCCTATTAGTTTACTTCTAATTAAGTTGGCGCCTTTCAAATTAGTGCTGCTCAAATTAGTTCGACTGAGATTAGATTCAATCAAATGAGCGGCAATGAGGTTGGCTCCTCGAAAATCTCGTTCCCCGTTTCTATGTCTAGTTAAAAGTTCATCGGCACTTAAAAGCTCAGTGAAATTCATAAAAAAATTGAGTGAGTTTCCTTAATTTCTCGATGTTCTATGTTGTCTGAAATTTGGTAGGCTCGTGTTTCCTAGTCAGTTTTTAAACCAATACTACCGCAGTAAGAATTATCAAAACTGGTTGATTTCTAGCATCACCCTGATAATTTACGTAGAACTTACGAAAAGCCACCCGGTTTTTCGTAAAAGTAGGGCTTGGCTAGGGGGCATTTATGAAGAAACCGAGTTTCTCGCTTCCGCCTGTAAGTCTTATGCTGCTAAGAGTTAGTTGCGGCTGATGTTAGTTGTTAATTGTTAGTTGTATTTATACTAACTGCTAATCACTAACTATTAACTACTAACCATTTACAAAATATCGATAAATCGATCAGTTGTCGATCGCCTATTTTTGGGGTTATTGCTGGCGGCACCCGCGCCGCATTCAGATCCCAAAAATTGCTGGTACAGGGGAGCAAATGTATTAGTTCCCGAAAGAAATAAGGGATCGAAGCTTCAACCCCGAATATCTTTTACTTTTTGCCTTGTTTCTTCGATCGCCAATGAAAGCCTCCGCCCGGTAAGCTCAGCTAGTGTCACCTCCCCCCACTGCGATCGATGCAGCGTGAATCCAACAGGAAGGCTGTTTCGCTCGCCTGGCCGATCGAGTCCCAGGCGAAACCAGCAATAGGCTGCCACAGGCCTGAGATTTCGCCAAAAAAAGCGCCGCGAGCCGTTCCCGTACTCCCGCGCTGCTGTGCTTGCTGTTAATGTTTACTCGATCCATGAGCGCTTGCGCTTCTAATTAACAGAACGCCCGACACCAGACGCGCTCCCGGACATAAAAGCTGTTCCTGGGCTTGAAAAATGCTTCGCTGAGGCATTCCCAGAAAAACTATATTCCTTTAGCCGGTCTTGCCAAAGGCAATTGGGCTGCTACAGACAACCAATGACCAGCCTAAGTCTTGCCCCAAGGCGACGACAATATTATTCTAATAGTTGCCGACCACCGCAGGCTGTACTCGGCGCGCGGGACTGGCTACTTCACCTAATATAATTTGCTGAAATTAGCCGCCCCATAATTAAAGATAGTCGTTCTTTGACTAACGGGGCAATCTCTGCTGCAATTTAAGTCATGCGAATTTGATAATACTCCAGGGTTTGCGATCGAGCAGTAGTGAGTGTTACAGACTCAAAAATCGCTGCGGATTTAGTCGGTAAAAATTTATAGAGCCGATCGAGCAGCCGACCCAAAGCCCAGCTCGCACTCTCAACATTAAACTTTTGCCTGGTCGCTTTTTTTAAGTTTCCCGAACAAAACAAAAGCCGGCTTTCACAGAAAAAGCCGACTTTTGAGATAAATTTACCCGCATTCGGCTAAACGCCTAAGCCCTAAACAATCCGAGCGCGCTGGTGCGATCGTCCCTGCCGTCCGTAGAAACAATAGACATCTCCAATAATTATTGTGGAACAGGCAGGATGCCTGTTCCAGACTTGCTTTTTTGGAGAGGTCTAATACCCAAACAAAGTCTGAAGTATCAAACCCGACGGTGGCCGGTCACGCCCTGATTGGGGTCGTAAATACCAGCCGTAGTATCAACGCCGGGAGTGCCCGGAGCGCCGTAATCAGCCCGAGCGGTATCCACGCTGGGATAGTCGTAGGTGTTCCAATGCTGAACACCTCCGCGGCTCATAACTGCTTCAGCCTTAGCGACTTCTGCTTCGCTACCGTCAAGCAGCACCAAGTAATCTCCCCTCGCGACTCGATCGTTGTATGCTCTAGCTTCCTCTTCAGGAATTCCCAAACCTACCAAAGCTCCGATCAAGCTGCCAGCAGCCGCACCCAAAGCAGTACCGGCGAGTGTAGTGGCGATCGTCGTAGCCGCAGCTCCAGCCATCATAATCGGCCCGATACCCGGAATTGCCAGCGCGCCGAGACCTACCAACAAGCCAGTCAAACCGCCCAGCGTGCCGCCAGTGAGCGCGCCCTTAGTCGCCCCTTCATCGGCCTTGTTTTCCGCGCTTCCCTGCACGTCAATCCCTGCGATATCCCCTTTAGAGTCGGCATCCTTAGCGATGACCGAAACCCGATCCATATCGAAACCCGCTGTTCTCAGTTCTCCCAGCGCGTGTTCGGTTTCGCGGCGGGTGGAAAACACGCCCACAGCGCGCTTGTCGCGGGCCATCGATCTGCGGCCGGTGTCTGCCGGCACATCATAAATGCCCCAATCCTGAATGCCCCGCACGCTCATAATTCCTTCGGCGGTGGCCAACTCAGCATCTGTTCCTTCGACGAAGACCAAATATTCTCCGCGCGAGATGCGATCGCTATAAGCTTTAGCTTTGGCTTCGGGAACACCCAAACCGACCAAACCGCCGACCAAACCGCCCGCAGCAGCCCCGATCGCGCCTCCGACTACAGTATCAGCCAGCAGAGTGGCGATCGCGCCCCCCGCCATCACCGGGCCAACTCCCGGAATCGCCAGCGCCCCAAGGCTGCCCAGCAACCCGATCAAACCGCCCGTCACCACTCCCGCAGTCGCGCCAGCTTTCGCGCCGCCGCCCACTTTCTCGTCGGTACTCTTAGCAGTTGTAGCACCAGCAATGGAGCTCCCATGGAGATTTTCCCCAACTACCGAAACCTTATTCATCGGAAAGCCGGTACTTTGCAGTTCCATCAAGGCTAGTTCCGTATCGCGGTAATTAGAAAACGCTCCTACAGCCCGTTTGTGTTGACCTAAAGCCATTTCTTTTCTCCTTCAAAATATACTGTTTTTACACAACAACAGAATTTCTGCTCTGCTTGCTGCCATCAATCACATTTAGTCATTTTTTCCCAACATTTTTCATCGGTCGCTGGGAATAACCTGCATCTCTCTCTTCAGGCCGGTTTTCCACTAATTCTCAGGAATTGGCAATCGGAAAATTGGAAATCGGACAATTGCACGTAGCAAGCTAGTTTTGAGTTCTAATTTTTGAGTTTCTCAATTTTAAACCCTCTTAAACTCTTTAACTTAAACCCACTATTCAGAAGAGTTACATAAGCGTTGGAATCCGCTTTCAAGGCAATTTTAAAACAGCAAAACTTTGCTACTTCCTCTTCCTTAAATCCGTTACATCCGTTACACAATCCGTTGCCGAACTTCCTTCTTCCTTCTAATTTATTACTTGCTAGGCGATGCGGCGGGTGAAGCGGGGGCGACAACAGCCGTAACATTCACGCTTTTTACACCCTTAATCTCTTTAGCTAGCGGCTCTATTTTAGCTAAATCAGTTTGATTGGGAACTGTGCCACCTACGGTGACAGCCCCGTCTTTTGCGTCCACAGTGAGCTGACCTTTAGTAATGTTCACTTCCAACTTAGAACGAACTTGACTTTGCAGATCGCCATCGGCTCTGATGGTATCGCCGCCCGTCACGTTGTTGCGCTGTTCTCTGGCCCTGATATCAGAATTTGCTTGGGCTCTGCGAATATCGCTAGTGGCGTCGGACTGAGTTTTTTGAACTGTCTCGGCTGGGGGCGGGCTGTTGACATTTTCTGTGGGAGAATTAGGAGCATCAGCGCTAGTTTTAGCCCCCTCGCTGCAAGCAGCAGCTCCAAATAATAAGAGGCCGCTGATGATAATTGGTGTTAGTTTGTTCATAATATGTTAATACCCTCCGGGTAAGCTTTTGATGAGCCAGACTTCGTTGAAGTAGATTAAGCAACACTAAATTTTAGTTGGTGCTTTCTATCTAACAAGCCTTATATCAAACATATAAAATTGAGGAATCCGCTACATCGCTCCACAGGTGTAAAATTTACCTCTGTCCTTAGATAGAGTACAAAAAAGCAAAGGGTCTTCTGGGTTTGCGGTGATAAGAAAAGCTAATTAGAAAAGCAAGCTAATAGTCGATCTCGAAAATTGTCGAAATTAACAAATCCATAGGCTTGA
>NZ_JAEQCI010000181.1:0-7840 GCF_020738565.1 Microcoleus sp. PH2017_12_PCY_D_A
AAATTCAATCCGAATCATCCCGGATGGTAGCAATGAATGCGATGCAACAAATTTGCCAATTGAACAAAAGCAGGCGGTGTATTCGATGAATTATACCAATTCCATAATGTTATCTGTATTGGCAGAACATACAGGAAAAACTCGAGAAGCAGTAGCCTCATTTTTAGCCGATACATTTCAAGCCAATCAATTGACAGTGACAGAAGACGAATTAAATCAATTTATGCGACAATTCGTCGAAGCTTCCCGCATGACACCCGTCAAAAAGTTTGTTTTTGTAAATTCTAGCAAGGACAAAAGCGATGAAAAATAGGACGCCATCGACAACTAGCCGGCTAATTTCTGATTGCCAAAGACACCTTAAAGATAATTTCGATCGCCTTCAGATGCAGGAGTGCTTTGAAATTATCAAGGAAGCAAAACGCAAAGGCTTTTTAGGGAGTCAACGCGGGCGCAGCGCCTGCTTCGCGAATGCCGTAAATTTAGCAAACGACATTCTCAGAGTTTGCTCTGGGGGCGGAGAACTTCCCCCAGAAATGAAGGGAAACCCACAAGCCTTATATACCTACGTAGGTTTGGTAGCGGTGAATTTAATCAAATAGTCCGCCTGATGATGGCTGTTTAACTCGGCGGCCGAAACTCCCCTTTTTAAGGGGGAGTCGCGGGAAAGGGTCGCATCCTCCGCACCGATTTTAGTTCTTTAGTAAAGATGTGGATGTTTTATCCCTACGAATCGTGGGAATGCCGATCGGTCGCGCGGGGAAAAAGCCTTCCACAAGCTTTTTCCCTTGTTAAAAAAACTCCTAAGCCCCGGTGCAGAAATGGGTTAAGCCCCTTGGGATAATCATGGGTTATGTAAGAGTTTAATAAGTGGGTGAACCTTGAAAATTGTAGGAATAGATGTATCTGCTGACAGGATTGACGTTGTCGTACTCGACAAAATCCCAGATTTTGCATTGAGGGATTTTTACAAATCGGCAGAATTCAAATCTTGTCATTTTGTCTTTAAAACAGACGAAATTGGTAAGTTGATAGAGACTATAGGAAGTGATTGCGTGGTTGTCCTAGAGGCGACGGGAACATATTCTTATTTTTGGAAAGAGCAGTTTTCCAAGCAAAGCATCCCCGTTCTGGTGGCGGATCAGGGAATGGTAAAATCTACCCGCAAAAGCCTCGGAGGCACCGACAACAAAGATGACGCTTTTGACGCATTAGTAATGATATCGCTGTATCAGCGACACTACGTCGAAATTTTCGATCGCAGATTTTGGGTTGCCGATCGCCCCGCAGAAATCAAACAAATCAAGCGCCTGCTTTTAGATCTCAAAACTACCGTGCAAAAGCAAACAGCTTTTATCAACACAACTAAAAGTAGGTTAGCTTTTGAGTATCCAGCAAAAGCCAAAATTAGCAGTAAGAGGCCAAACGGAAATTTAGATCCGAGTGCTCCCCCTCCTTTCTGGGCTTGGCTCGCTGGAAAAACAGAAGCTATTTGTTCGAGGTGGTTGACAAGGTTTAACACTTCTTACAAGTTAAATCCCGGTTCTGGCATCAGCGACTTGACGCGACAGTTCGCCGCGCAAATATGCGACCTGCACGCGATCGAAGCTTCCCTAGAGATTAAACTTGCTAAAGCCCTGGAGTGCGAGCTTTTTGGAAAATACCATCAAGTATTCGATCTATTTAGGTTTGGTTTGCGAGAGCGTGGATGGATTTTGTCTAGAATTTTTCCGTTTGATTCGTTCTTGCACCTGCCCAAAAAAACAGCCTTACGAAGGTTTCGTCAGGCTTGTGGATTGGGCAAAATAGAAAAGTCCAGCGGTCAGGTTGCCGCCGGCAAGGGTGGCAGTCGCTGGACTGGATGCTCGAATACTCGATCGATTCTCTGGACTTACGTCCACAACCGCATCGAACCGGAAAACATAAGCCGCTCCTCAGTACAAAGCGAATTGAGAGAGTTTTACGTGCAGCGCAAGTTTAATGCTAACGGGACTAAAAAGAGAGGCCGTCAACTGGCAGATGCCCGTAACGCTACTTGTCGCAAACTGGCGGATTCATTGTTTCGGGAGATTTACCGGGCTTTTAAAACCTGATAAATGCGAAGCCTCGATCGCTCGCTCGGGGCTTTTTTTAAGAATCATTGCATAACCTGTGCAGATTCGTTATGATAATAAGATAGGACTGATTGGCAAATATACTGACTCTCTCCTTTGCTTAAAAGCGTTGCTCCCAACAACCAGCAAGCGAGAAAGCAAGTTTGACCTTTGGTTTCAAAGTCGTGCTTGCTTATTTTCAGGGATTTAGCCGTCGGTTTAGCAATCTAGACTATAAAAAAAGGAGCTATCCGTTCAATGGAAGACATTGAAAAGGTGCTGGAACAAATTAAAGAATGGGTTCGCAAGCTGATAGAAGGACTGCTGAGTCCAGAAGCTCAACCGGAACTCGAACCGATTCCTATTCCAGTCAACCAACCCAGGCATCGCCGGTAGTCGGGACTAGATATGACATCTGATGTTTGAGGTTTGAGGTTGAAGACTGGTTCTAAATCCCAAGTCAAAACTCTCATAAATTTTGTTGCGCTGGAATTTTTAAAATTGTTAAATATCCTGGTACTTCACGGCCCTAATCTGAATCTATTGGGTCAGCGAGAACCTGGAGTTTATGGTTCTGCGACTTTAAATGATATCAACAAGTTGCTAGAACGAGAAGCGCAAGCCCTCCAGGTGCAAGTCTCTATTCAGCAGTCGAATCATGAAGGGGTTTTGGTGGATGCAATTCACTCAATGTTAGGGCAGCACCAAGGCTTGTTGATTAATGCTGGAGCTTATACTCATACGAGTGTGGCAATTAGAGATGCGATCGCCGCTGTGAATATCCCTGCGGTGGAAGTTCATTTGAGCAATATTTACCGCCGGGAAGCTTTTCGCCACCACTCGTATATAGCAGCGGTGGCGATCGGGCAAATCAGCGGTTTTGGCTCAGAAAGTTACCGGCTGGGGCTGCAAGCTCTAGTTAGTTATCTGATTAAAAATTAAAATTTCACCGATTTTCGCGATCGGATGAGGGCCGGTTTTAGATGGAAAACCAGCCCTTATATGTTTGGGTGGAATTTAAATTAATTACAAGAATGGGGCATGGGCCATGGGCCATGGGCCATGGGCCATGGGTAATAGTTAGTGGTTACTTGTTAGTGATTTTTCTAGTAACCAATTCGCAATGCCCAATGCCCAAATGCCCTGGGAAGGCCAATGCCCAATGCCCAAATGCCCTGGGAAGGCCAATGCCCAATTCCCAATGCCCAATGCCCCATGCCCTGGGAAGGCCAATGCCCAATGCCCCATGGCCCATGGCCCATGCCCCATGCCCCATGCCCCATGCCCAATTCCCAATTACTAGCAACTTGAGTTAAATTCAAATGCGGCATTCCCTGTTGAGCAAGTTTCAAGGAACCATCCTGGGGGCACTTTTAGGAGACTCTATAGGCCTGCAATACCAGAGGCAACTAGCAGGTATCCATCCCCAAACAGAAGACTTGCAGCCGATTTTACAACTGACGAAACACCAACAATTGACCCTGAGCGGGCCAAGATTGGCGTTGAATTCTCCCAACAGTAAAATACTCAGTGGCAAATACTCCGAATGCGGGAAACTTGCAGTAGCCGGAGCTCAAAGTTTAATTCGGTGTAACGGTTTAGATTTAAAAGATTGGCGCGATACTTGGGAAGTATTGGCAAAGTCGGAAATCTACCCTTCGCCAAACACAGAGTTTCACAGCCTGCTAAACCCTTGTGAAGCGGCGGTTGCTGCGCTGCCCTGCGCGATGTTTTTTCACGAAAATAAGGCTAAGCTGCGAGATAAAATCATGCTGGCGACAGATGTTTTGCCCAACGAAAATAAGGCAGAATTGCAGACAGCAGTGCTAGCTATAGGATATGCGATCGCCCGATCGCTCAAACAAAGACTTGAAAGAGCGACAGCGATCGAACAAACCATTGCCTACCTAAAAACAGATAATGCTTTAACCGAGTTGCTGGTGCAAGTACAAATACTACTAGAACAGGGAGCAGACTTAGAAACAGCTACCACTCACCTGTGCAAAAGCGCCACAGCTTTGCGAGAAAAACCAGAAGAGGGCGAGAAAAAATCAGAAACTCACTCAATTGTCAACCCGAGAAATTTTATTCCCATTGCCCTAGCTTTCTACTGCTTCTTGAGCACCCCAGAAGACTTGCGCTTGTCAGTAGTGCGGGCTGCCCGCAGCGGGATAGCCGGACAACTCACCTGCGCTTTGACGGGAGCTTTGTCTGGAGCCTACAACGGCGCTGCTGCGATTCCTGTAGAATGGCGGCAGGTATTGTCGGCGGTTGAATCGCGGCCGCTAGTTGAGGGCCCTGAACCCTCGGTCTGGGGATCCCGCAGCGATGCCAAAATTGTGGAGCTAGCAAGTAACCTGTTTGCTGTTTGGGCTGGAGTTTACAACCCTTCGGCGGGGTCAGATTCCGCAGCCCTAGCCCGCGCAGTGGCTGCACCTTATGTGATTAGACCTCGTAAAATATAAAGTTGGGGGTTTTGAACTTTTAACAGGAGTGGAAACCAGAAATTAGCAAGAGACTTAAAGTGCATTCATTCGATCGCTCTTCTTCAAATTATCTGCGTCCATCCGCGTCAAGAAGCGGTTTCCTCGAATTGTATCAAAGATTTAGGCAATTTAAGTCTAATGAACAATTAGCAATCAACAAATCAAAAGCGAAAGCGCAAGGAAAGCGACAATTAAAGATTAAAAATTAAAAAATTTAATCGGACTCCCTTGCCGAAAAAAACCGGGTTTATACGATAATATTGGGTGGGAAAATCAGGAATCTACGGAGAAACCGGGTTTTTAGTGGCTGCGGGCGAGTTCTGTTAAAGATGAACAACGGAAGTCAGGGAACTAAACTGCTGGCGAGATTCAGGTAAATTAGCCTGCTGGTTTTGAATATTCAGGTACGGCAGTTCGGATAAACTCAATCAATGATGCTTTGTCAGAATTTCTGAGAAAGCTGCTGGATAACAGTGATCTATCTTCGACACAAATGAATACGCTCTCCTCATTGATGCGGCAGATTGAGCAGCTAGGGGCTGCGCGCTCGCGGCGCCAACATATTGCTAAAGTGCAAAATGGCGGCAGCTCTTCAGATCCCGATCGCCCTGGCGGGCCTCTCCTGAGCCGTTTATTGCCCCAGAAATGGCCTGGGCCCGAGACTTTTATTAGATTGACAAGTAAAACCTCAAAATCTCGCCTCAAAAATCAGGCTCGTTCCCCGATGTTGGCGCTGGTAGCAGTAGTTTCCCTCAGCAGCACTCTGGGGCACCGCTTCTACAACCAGCCGAAATTGGATGTGGGGACGAAAGCTCCTCAGACGATTAAGGCTCCTGCTAGTGTTAGCATCCCCGATCGCAAAACTACTGAAGAACACCGTTCATCAGCGCGGATCGGGGCTGTAGCGATATTAATGCTCGATCGCGCGGTCGATCGACAAATCGAGGGAGAATTGCAACAATTTTTGGAACAGGGAAGCGAACTGCGGCGGGCGGTAGGCTTGTTTCCGTTTGCGGCGCCCTCGGCGCTCTCAAATGCGGCTCAGGTTTACTTGCGGGGGTGCCCGGAGTGGGAGTGGCGAGCGATTTTGGCGCAATCCGGGGACAACAGTGCAAATTTCGAGCGGTTGAATTTGAATTCCCCGGCAATTGCTGCGCCGGCGGATAACAAGTCTGTGCAGGATGCGATTGCTCAATTGCAAGCTTACAGCCGATCGGTCCGGGCAGCAGATTTTCAAAGCCTGACAGATAGTATTTCCGAGGCTCGCAGGCGCTATGCCAACGCTGTCGAGGCGCTTGAAAAACCATCGGTTTCCGGACTCCGACAGATTTATGATACTTCGCTGTTTGATTTGTCCGATGCAGCTTGGGAGAAAACCCAAACGGGTATGAGTCGGGCGGCAAAAAGGATGCTAGCTCAAGGTATCCCGCAGGGGTTGCCAAAAGAGATTTTGAAAGAAGCTGTGAAGCTGCAAGTAGCAGATCAAGTGCCGTTAGAGTCCCAAGCTTTGGCAGTTGAGGGTTTAAGTGCGATTTTGCAGCCAAATCTGGTGAGAGATCCCGAGGAAACCAAACAGCTAGCGGAATTGGCGGCGCAAAAGGTGAAACCGGTGACGATCGAAGTAGAGAAGGGCGATATTATTGTTGCAGAAGGAAAAGCGATCGCGCAGCAAGATTTCGTGCTGCTGGACTATTTTGGTTTGAGCCGGCGGGGGGTGAATTGGCTGGGGCTGGCGGGTTTTGTTGGTTTAGTCGCAGGGGCAATTGCGATGGTGTTGCTGGTAGAAAGGCACTACCGCTTGCGCCGGAGAGATCATTTGCTGTTGCTGCTGCTGACTTTGAGCGCGCCGGTGCTGGTGAGTTTGGGGCTGCCTTGGACGACTTTGCCCGCGATCGGGATTTTAGCAGGCGGCTTTTACGGTTCGGCGGTGGGAGTGACTGTGGTGGGGCTGCTGTCGGCGCTGCTGCCCGTTGGCTTGGATGTAGAGTTGATTCATTTGGTGGCTAGCGCGGCGGGGGGATTGCTGGGCGCTTTTATGGCCGGAAAATTGCGATCGCGCGAGGAATTGGCTCTTTTGGGCGTGGCTGTCGGCTTGACTCAGGGCAGCGTCTATCTGGTGGGGACTTTGATTGCCAGCGCGGCTGCCGGTGCGATTTGGTACGTCGTGCTCGGTACGGTGGGTTGCCAAAGTTTGGCAGGTTTGGCTTGGAGCGTGGTGGCGATCGGCATCAGCCCTTATTTAGAACACGTTTTCGACTTAATTACCCCGATCCGGCTGGCGGAACTTGCCAATCCCAACCGCCCGCTGTTAAAGAGGTTGGCTGCCGAGGCTCCGGGGACTTTTCAGCACACGCTGTTTGTGGCTAGTTTGGCGGAGGCTGCGGCCCGGGAACTCGGCTGCAATGTTGAGTTAGTCAGGGCTGGTACATTATACCATGATATTGGAAAAATGCACGACCCAAGCGGATTTTGCGAAAATCAAATGGGCGGGGGCAACAAACACGATGAAATTAATAACCCTTGGACGAGCGCCGAAATTATTAAAAAGCACGTTACCGAAGGGTTGGTAATGGCGCGGAAGCATCGATTGCCGAAGTCGATTCAGGCGTTTATTCCCGAACATCAAGGCACAATGTTAATTGCTTATTTCTACCATCAAGCGCAGCAAATTGCTGCAAAAGAAACAGAAAATTTAAATATTACTTTGGCAGAGGCGGATAATTCAAAGTTAGCAATCGAAACCCGGGAAGTGAGGGAGCAGGATTTTCGCTACGACGGGCCGATTCCGCAGTCGCGGGAAACCGGAATTTTGATGTTGGCGGATTCTTGTGAGGCTGCTTTGCGATCGCTCAAGGATGCCACTCATGAGGAAGCTTTGAATATGGTTAATCGGATTTTGAGGGCGCGCTGGCAGGATAATCAGTTGCTGGATTCGGGTTTGACTCGGGAGGATATGTCTTTAATTGCGGAGATTTTTGTGCGGGTTTGGGAACAGTTCAATCACAAGCGGATTGCTTATCCTAGTGCAGTTTTTACTCCGAGGTAGAGACTTAAAAGCAGGATTATAGGATAGATATTTTATGGCAAAAATATAGCTTTTAGGTTCGATCGTTCGGACTTTAGTCCTCTGATTTGATGCGGACTGAAGTCCAAACGATCGAACCTATTTAGGGCTTGCCGAAAAAGCCTAAAACCTTTACAGAGAAAGACTTTGACTGGTTTGAACGCTCCGCGTGTGCAAGCTTATGAGCTAAAATCTGT
>NZ_JAEQCI010000182.1:0-12379 GCF_020738565.1 Microcoleus sp. PH2017_12_PCY_D_A
CCGATCGCAGGTATTGTTCCGCCGACACCAGGGCCGATCGCAGGTATTGTTCCGCCGACACCAGGGCCGATAACGGGCATTGTTCCGCCGACACCAGGGGCGATCGGAGGCGTTATTGCGCCGACACCAGGGGCGATCGGAGGCGTTATTGCGCCTACAAATCGATCGACAGTTTCGACGCCGACAACTGAACCCATGGCGCCCACAAATCGATCGACAGTTTCGACGACAACTGAACCCATGGCGCCCACAAATCGATCGACAGTTTCGACGACAACTGAACCCATGGCGCCCACAAATCGATCGACAGTTTCGACGACAACCGAACCAGCAGTACCTGCGATAGATTCTAATCCATTGTCGATCGCACCTGGCAGCACAGCAGGAACAGCAGCATCGCCCGCACCCTCAGCTACACCCACACCCGCAGCTAAATCCTCAACCACTGAAGGAGAAGACTTACAACCCCGAAACGTTCCGCGCCTAAATACTTCCGGTGTTGCTAACGATCGCATTTTAAGACTTGATTCGAGTATCATCAGTAACTTGCCCTCCAGCGAATTACAACTAAATGTTCCGGGTAGCGAACCAGCGCCAGCAGCCAACTCTAATTCTCGTTTAGCCCTGGGATATGTCTCGTCTCCCGATCGACTTTTTGAAACTAACGACATCCAGAAAATAGTCTGGGGAGTCGAAGGACTGAGGAATCAAGAATTTGCATCATACCTGGGGATAAAAAGCAACGTCCCAGACGAACAACTCTTGGTTCCGACATTCCAAGAAACCTTGAGAAATATCGAACAGCAAACCGGGAAGCGGTCTGGTATTATTTACATGGTCTCGCGAGTCGATCGACTGGAACTAATTTTAATTCCTCCCGTAGGGCGATCGATTCACTACAGCGTTCCCGAAGCCAACAGAGCAGCTCTTTTCCCCGTTGTCAAAGAGTTGCGGGACGAAATCACCACTCCCGCCAAACGCGGTACTACCAGTTATCTCCCCTGGGCCCAGCAACTGTATAAATGGGCGATCGCACCCCTCGAAAAAGACTTAGAAAGCTTAGGAATTCAGACTTTGTTGCTGTCAGTAGATCCGGGATTGCGGAGTGTACCATTTGCAGCTTTGCACGACGGTAAAGGCTTCTTGATTCAAAAATACAGTTTCAGCCTAATTCCGAGTTTTAGTGCCACTAACACTAATTACAAATCGGTTAATAACACCAGAGTGCTAGCAATGGGACGATCGGAATTTGTGGACAAAAAGCCCTTACCCAGCGTGCCCCTCGAATTGAAGGCGATTTCTGGTCATTTGGGCGGGCCATTTTTCCTCAACTCGACTTTTACTTTAGATACTCTCAACTCGGAATACGCAAAGGGAGAATTTCGGATAGTTCACCTAGCAACCCATGCGGAATTCCAACCGGGAAAAGCAAGCAATTCCTACATTCAACTCTGGAATTCTAAATTGCGACTCAACGAGATGGGAAGTTTAAATTGGGGCAATCCGCAGGTAGACTTGTTAGTATTGAGTGCTTGTACAACTGCTTTGGGCGATCGCGAAGCAGAGTTAGGTTTTGGAGGTTTAGCGGTCAAATCCGGCGCTGCATCTGCCTTGGGGAGTTTGTGGTATGTTGACGATGGAGGCACTTTGGGACTGATGAGCGAATTTTACTACCAGCTTCGAGGAGGCACAACTAAGGCAGAAACTCTGCAACTTGCCCAACAAGCAATGATTGCTCGTCAAGTTGGAATTAAAAACCAACAGTTAGTGACAACAGCAGGGAATTTGAATTTACCAGCTAATATCAAACAAAAAAACCAAGATTTTTCTCATCCTTACTACTGGAGCAGTTTCACCCTCATCGGCAGTCCTTGGTAGTTGACAGTTGACAGTTGGTAGTTGATAGTTGATAGTTGGTAGTTGATAGTTGATAGAATAATTCAAGGGTAGGGTGCGTCAGGAAAACTAATTTTCAATCATCATATCATGTCCGGTCGATTGACCGCGATAAAATAAGTTCGTAGTGTGGAATGCGAGTCCGCTCTTTTTGCGGACTCGCATTCCACACGTGCGTTCCGTTTTTGTTATGGTAATCGCTCGGACATCATATCACCCCTAATCTCATTCGCTCCGCACCATTTATGCTTGGCATCTGCACCATCATTTTCGGATGGCAAAGGGAGATGGTAGGGTGCGTCGCTACTAAATCGTTGTAAATAGCCAGAACCCTTGAGTGGATCCGCACCCTACGAGAGTAAAATTATAAAGGGGGTATGATACCCGGATTTAGTATTAATTCATTCCGTTAATCAGTAACGCCGGAAAGAGCGCTCTTCGCGCAACAACGTGCCTCGCTCCATATATTTTTTTCAGCTTATTTTTCTAATTATCTAATAAAACATAGGACACTCCTATTGACATGAGGAATTTTGAGGAGTAAGACTAGGGATAGATAAATACATCGCGCTTTTAGCACAAATTTTTAACCACAATGAGATCTAACAAACTACCTTGGCTCGGATGCTTATTCATAGTTGGCTGGCTTAATGCAGCGGCTCGCTCTGCTTCGGCGCAACCCATCGCCCCCGCACCCGACGGTACGAACACAGTCGTGACACCCAACGGCAACCGCTACGATATTACCGGGGGGTCATTGGGCGGTGACAAGGCTAATCTTTTTCACAGTTTTACTCAGTTTGGGCTCAGCGAAGGTCAAACGGCTAATTTTTTAACCAATCCCAATATTCAAAATATCTTAGGACGAATTAACGGGGGAAATCCTTCTTTAATTAACGGCTTAATTCAAGTTACAGGCGGCAATTCTAACCTGTTTTTGATGAATCCTGCGGGGATAATTTTCGGGCCGAGTGCCAGTCTCAACGTGCCTGGTTCTTTTAATGCGACGGCGGCTACAGGGATCGGTTTTGGGAACGATCGCTGGTTTAGCGCGATCGGCAATAACAACTGGGCAACTTTAATCGGCAATCCGAACAGTTTCGCATTTACCAGTCCGCAAGCAGGAAGCATTGTAAATGCCGGAAATTTGACCGTGACACCGGGTCAAACCTTAAGTTTGACGGGGGGTACGGTGGTGAATACGGGCCAGCTAAACGCGCCAGGAGGCGGTGTTCTGATTGCGGCTGTACCCGGTCAAAATTTGGTGCGGATTTCTCAAGCGGGAAATTTATTGAGTTTGGATGTTCAACCAGTAGTAACTCAAAACTCACTGCCGAATAATTGGACGCAACCGGTGTTATCTTTGCCGGAGTTGCTGACGGGTAAAGGTGCGGCGCAAGCAACGAATTTGACGGTAAATCCGAATGGGGATGTGGTGCTGACGGGGAATGTTGCTGTGCCTGTTGTGGCTGGAACTGCGATCGCCAGCGGCAGTATCAATGTCTCGGGCAATACTGGGGGTAATGTTAGCATATTGGGCGATCGTGTAGGTGCGATCGCGGGTAACATCGATGCTTCGGGTGTCAGCGGCGGAGGTAATGTACTGATTGGGGGAGATTTTCAGGGTTTGGGGGCTGTACCCAATGCTTTGCGGACATTTGTCAGCGCCGACTCGACAATTAGTGCGGATGCTATTAGCAACGGCAATGGCGGGCGAGTGATTGTTTGGGCGGATGAAACTACTCGCTTTAATGGCAATATTACTGCCCGAGGTGGCTCGTTGTCGGGGAATGGCGGGTTTGTGGAGGTGTCGGGAAAACAATTTTTAGACTTCCGAGGCAATGTTAATACTCTGGCAGCTAACGGCAATCCAGGATTATTGTTGCTCGATCCAACAAATATTACTATTCAAAATGGCGCGGGAACTTTTACGGCATTAACTCAGGCAGATCAATTTGCCGATCCTGACCTTGGGGGAAATACGATTGATGCTGCTCTGATTAACAGTGCTGCGACTAATGTAATTCTGCAAGCTACGAATAATATTACTTTTAGCGCTCCGGTCAATATAACTACTCCGGGAGTTGGATTGACGGCTTTAGCTAATAACAACATTGATGTCAAGGCTGATATTACAACTAAAGCAGGCAACGTTACTCTGAATGCTGATGCGGATAATCTCAATGGTGGTAGTCTTACCATTGGCAATGCGACGATTAATACAAATGGCGGGAATTTTACAGGTATTGGTCGCGCAAATGTTGCCACTGCACCAGGGATTTATATTGGTGGAACAATCAATGCTGCTGGTGGGAACATTGACCTCACTGGTAGTGCAGGAAACACAGCAAACAACACTGGTATTGAGATATTTACTGGCACGTTAACAACAACTGGAACAGGAAAAATTACTCTCACTGGGACTAGCGGTAGTAGTCTCAATAGTGACGGGATAGTTTTGCGTAGCTCTACGATAACTTCAGTCAATGGCGATATTACTTTCACTGGTAGTGGCAGCGGATCTGCTAAATACGGCATCCGGTTAGTGAATAACGACTTGGTGGAATCAACGGGGACGGGAAAAGTCAGTCTGACGGGTACGGGTGGTAATGGGATAGGTGGCACTGGAGGGATATTTATTGCTAACAACGCCTTACCAGTTCGATCGAAGGTTCTATCGAAGGATGGAGATATCACCCTGACTGGAACAGGTTCGGGGACTGGGGATAACAACACAGGCATTGCGATTTTAGGGTTGGTGGAATCCACAGGCATCGGGAAAGTGACTCTAAACGGCGTTGGCGGTGATGGGAATGGGAATAACAATAATCAAGGGATAAATATTGCTTTTCCTGCCACAGTTCGATCGCAGAAAGGGGATATCACGTTTTCTGGAACAGGTAAGGGAAGCGGGAATAACAACACCGGCATTAATATCCAAGGGCAGGTGGAATCAACAGAGAGCGGAAATATTACTTTCAGCGGTACCGCCGGTGCGGGCACAGATAACAACAGCGGGATATTGGTTACGGGCCCCGGATCTCTGGTGCGATCGCAGAAAGGAGATATCACGATTACTGGCACAGGTGCGGGGACAGGAACTAAGAACTACGGCATTTCTCTGAATGTTGGTGCTAATCAAGTGGAAACGAAGGAGGGAAATGTCACTTTGACTGGTGATGAAATTCAACTGTTAGGCCCGACTAAAGTCAACGGTACTGGTACAATTACTTTGCAGCCGCTGAAGTCGGACTTTGGTGTTACTGTAGGTGGTACTCTCCAAAACCCCGATGTCGATCTTTCTAGTTTGAATCTAGACTTGCCAGAACTCGACGCATTAATCGGCTTTTCTAACATGGTTATTGGACGGGCTGACGGGAAGGGGACGATCGCCATTGATGCCGCTGGTGTTACTTTTAAATTGCCGGTCACAATTCAATCTCCAAACAGCGGAGGCGCGATCGCCGTCAACGGCCCAATTACGGCCACAGGCGGCGCTACATTGACGCTGGACGGATCGACCCAACTGAATAAAAACATTACTACTCAAGACCAGAGGATCTCGTTTTTAGGCAATGTTTCCCTCGGTAATGATGTCACTCTCAACACTAAAAACCTCAGCGGTGGAAATATTACCTTTGGCGGCACTGTTGACGGCAACAATAAATTAAATATTACCGCTGGTACTGGTACTGTCAATTTTAACGGGCCTGTCGGTGACACTAATCCCTTGGCTGCACTTACAGTAAATCCAGAGACCAAGATTACCAGCATAGATGCTGTAAGTATCAAAACAACTGGCGATATCGCCACGGGCAATATTACTACTACGAATCCCGGAGGGGCGATCGCGCTTGCGAGCAATAACGGCAATATTACAACGGTATTGGGTTCCCTTGATACGAGTTCTGCGGGTACGGGCGCAGATATCACTCTCAAAGCTTTTAATAACCTTGACGTAAAGAATATAAATTCGGGTACGGGAAATATTACTTTGATTGGGACTGATGCTAACTTTAAAGGGGTTGTTCGAGGTACGGGGACTTTTTCTCTGCAACCGTTCGATCCAAATGGTGATATTAGCTTTAAAGTAAAACCTAATCTTCCTGCTGCTAATACTATGTATCTGGAACAGCCGTTTCAAGATGCCCTGCAAAATGGATTTACTAAAATTGCGATCGGCAGAACAGACGGCACTGGTAAAATTACCTTTGACAGAGCTCACAGTTTCCAAGATCCGCTGACTGTTCAATCTGGCAATGGTAATATCGTTGTCAATCAACCACTCACCGGAAAAGATAATGCTTCGATCGTTTTCAACGGCAAGACAACACTCAACGCAGGCGTTAGCACCATCAAGCAAGATATCACTTTCAACAGTCCTGTACTCGTCCAAGATAATGCTTCTGTCAGCACAGGTGCAGGTGCAGGAAATATTCTGTTTAACAGCACAGTCAACGGCGCACCGACAGGAACCAAAGACCTGATTTTAACGGCTGGCACGGGCAGTATTACATTCAAGGATGCAGTTGGTGCTGTAACTCCGCTGACAAATTTAACTGCCAACAGCAAGATATTTTTAGGTGGCAATGTCACGACAACCGGCACTCAAATCTATAACGATGCAGTGACAATTACCAACACAAATCCGATTCTGACAGGCAACGGCATTACTTTCAACAATACTGTTAACCCCAGTAACAGCGGCAGCGATTTGACTGTCAGTGGAGGTACGGGGGATGTTACTTTCAGTAAGGCAGTTGGAGATGTCAGTGCGATCGCAAATTTAAAAGTTAACTCTCAAGGAACAACTGCATTTAATAAAGTTAATGCGGCGACTTTGACTACAGACGTTGACGGCACAACTATACTCAATGGCGATGTCACGACAACTAACGCTCAAACTTATAATGATGCTGTCACTATTACCAGCAATCCGACTCTGACCGGCAAAGGCATTACTTTCAATAATACTGTTGACTCCAATAACATCGGCAGCGATTTGACTGTGGATGCGAGTACCGGCAATATTACATTCAATGGTGCAGTTGGGAGTTCTAAGGCGATCGGTCAATTAACAGTTAATTCTACAGGAACAACTGCATTTAATCAAACAGTCAATGCCGCGAGTTTAACTACAGATGTTGGTGGCACAACTATACTCAATGGCGATGTCAAGACAACCGGTACTCAAACCTATAACGATGCTGTCACGATTGCCAAGAATTCGACTCTCGCAGGTAGCGACGTTACTTTCAACAAGACAGTTGACGGTAGCAGCGATTTGACGGTGAATGCTAGTAGCGGTAATATTACATTCAGCGGTGCAGTTGGGGCTTTAAGTGCGATCGGCAATCTGAAAGTTAATTCTACAGGAACAACGGCATTCAATCAAAAAGTCGATGCAGCGAGTTTGACAGCAGATGGGGTTGGCACAACTCAAGTGAAGGGAAATGTCACTACAACTAATTCTCAAACTTATAATAATCCTGTCGCGATTGCCAACGATCCGACTCTGATCGGCAAAGGCGTTACTTTCAACAAGACTGTTGACCCCCTTAATAACACCGGCAGCAGTTTGACTGTGGATGGGGGTACTGGTGATGTGACATTCAATAGTACGATCGCCACTATCAACAACCCGATCGCAAATTTAACAACTAAATCTACAGGAACAACCGTATTTAGTAAAGCAGTCAGTGCAGTGAATTTGACTGTAGATGCTGCGGGCGGCACAACTCAAGTGAAGGGAGATGTCGCGACAACGGGCGCTCAAACCTATGGAGATGCTGTCACGATTGCCAACAATCCGATTCTGTCAGGGAAGGAAATTACTTTCAACAAGACTGTTGACGCGGCTGGCAATCTCGGTATTGCTGCTGACAATGTTAATCTCAAAGGAATTGTCACAACTACCAATGACGGCGCGAACCTGAAATTAGATGGTGCATTTACGCAAAAGGGCGGGGGAAATGTCGCAGTTAGCGGAGATATTACCACAACCAATGATGACATTGCTTTTAGCGGGCCCGTGACATTAACAAAGACTCTAAATTTTACACTGGGAGATGCAAAGATTGCTTTTGGTTCGAGTTTGTCGGCAGGAAGTAACCCGCTGACTTTGACAGCAGGTGAAATTGATTTTTCCGGGCAAGTTTCTGGTACGGGCACGCTAACTCTGCAACCGACAAAGGCAGGACAAAATATTGCGATCGGCGGCACTGACAACAATACTCCGGCTTTAGATTTGACGGCATCGGAAATTAATTTGATTCAAAATGGATTTACCTCGATCGCGATCGGGAAATTGAATGGCAGTGGCAATATTACTATTCCTAACAATCTCAATTTTTCGTCACCAGTCACGATTCAAACGGGAAGTGGTACGATCGCCCTTAACGCCAATATTACCGGAAATGACAACAGCAGTCTTACTCTCAATGGCAAAGTCCAACTCGGCAGTGATGTCAATCTCAGCAGTGCCGTCGGTAATGTTAGTATCGCAGGTGCGATCGATGGATCTCGGCCCTTGAACATCGACGCTACTAAAGGCAACGTGCTGCTGCAAGGAAATATCGGAAACACAACACCGCTGACAGGTTTGAATGTTACTGCCTTAAATACTAAGTTGGGTGGTAATGTTACTACCAATAACGGCAATATCAATATTAACGGCGATCTGGGGCTGACGAAAGATGCTGTATTGAGCACGGCTGGGGGGAATATTGCGTTTGGAAGCGCGATCGACAGTATAGATGCGGCCCGGAACCTAACTCTGGATTCTGGTAGCGGCAGCATCACTTTCAATGGATCGGTGGGCGCAACCAGCAAGTTAGGAAATATTTTGATTAAAAATGCTGGCAATGCGATCGGAAACTCGACAATTAACGCGCAACAATTCACATCACAAAACACGCAACAAGTCAAGTTATCGGGAGATATCACCGCCGGCAAAGTCGATATTACTGCCACTGGCGATATCAGCGTTAAAAACGTTACTACTAATGGTGGAGAAATTTTATTCGACAGCGGTAACGTTTTCACAGCAGGTAATTTGAATACATCGGGAAGTATTGGCGGTAACATCACTGTTAAGGCGATAACTTCAATTACGGCGGGACAAATTAACTCCAGCGGTACAGCCGGAAATGGCGGAAATGTGTTCTTAGATCCGATCGGCGATATTCAAGTCGGTTTCATCAATGCCCAAGGCGGTACTAACGGCAGGGGTGGCAATGTTACAGCCATCACAGGAACAGTTTTCCGCGCTACAGATTCTTTCCCAACAACTTTTTCGCCGACGGGATTTGCTAGTATTTCCACTGCTGGCGGCGCTGGTGGGGGAAATATTTCAATTGCTCACGCTGGCGGAGATGGAGGAGGGCTGATTCAACCGTTTGTCGTGGGAGATGCGACTATAAATGGTACGGCGGCTGCAATTACAACTGGAGAATCTAGCATTACATCGCAGTCGTTTCCCCGTACAGCTAGTGGTGTCCCTAATATTGTATTTCCTACTGATGATGGGCTCGATCCAACACCAACTCCTACTCCGAGTGTAACTCCAAATCCCAACCCAACTCCAAATCCAACTCCCAGTCCAACTCCAAATCCAACTCCAAATCCAACTCCAAATCCAACTCCAAATCCAACTCCAAATCCAACTCCAAATCCACAACTCCAAATCCAACTCCAAATCCAACTCCAAATCCAACTCCCAGTCCAACTCCAAATCCAACTCCAACTCCAAATCCAAATCCAACTCCAAATCCAAATCCAACTCCAACTCCAAATCCAACTCCAAATCCAACTCCAAATCCAACTCCAAATCCAACTCCAAATCCAACTCCCAGTCCAATCCCCAGTCCAAATCCAAATCCCAGTCCAAATCCAAATCCCAGTCCAAATCCAACTCCAATCCCCAGTCCAAATCCAACTCCAATCCCCAGTCCACAATCATCAACCCCCGAGGATCCAGAAGACGTTCCAAATCGCCGCCGAATTCCACCGTTAGACACTCCCGGCCCTGCTGCGGGTCAAATTTTAACACTCGATTCAAGTATCACCAGCCAGCTACCGCCCAGCCAATCGCCAGTAGTTTCTCGTCGCGAAACACCGCCACGAGTCAACCCTACTTCTAATTTAGTGCTGGGATATGTTCCGTCTCCCGATCGACTTTTTGAAGGTAACGACATAGAGAAAACAGTCTGGGGAATCGAACAAATCAGGAATCAAGAGTTTGGAGAATACCTAGGCGTCAAAGCCAACCTTCCCAACCAAAAAGTCATGATGGCGCAATTCCAACAAACATTAAGAAATATCGAACAGGAAACCCGCAAACGGTCTGGTATTATCTACATAATCTCGCGAGTCGATCGACTGGAACTCATTTTAGTGCCTCCTGTAGGGCGCCCGATTCACTACAATGTCCCGGAAGCTAACAGAAAAGCTCTTGAACCTGTTGTCAACGAATTCCGCGAACAAATCACCAATCTCGCCAAAATCGGTACTATCAGTTATCTCCCCTCGGCCCAGCAACTGTATCAATGGGCGATCGCACCTCTAGAAAAAGACTTGCAAAATTTAGGAATTCAGACTTTGTTGCTGTCAGTCGATCCCGGATTGCGGAGTGTGCCCTTTGCCGCTTTGCACGACGGTAAAGGCTTCTTGATTCAAAAATACAGTTTCAGCCTAATTCCGAGTTTTAGCTTGACTAATCGCGAATATAAGACAGTTAGAGACGCCACAGTGCTAGCAATGGGACGGTCAGAATTTGTTGATAACAAGCCCTTGCCCAGCGTGCCGATCGAATTAGAGACAATTTCTACTCAGTGGCGCGGACAATCTTTCCTCAATTCGACTTTCACTATAGACAATCTCAACTCGCAACACGCCAACAAAGGATTTCGGATTGTTCACCTAGCAACCCATGCTAACTTCACCTCGGGACAACCGAGCAATTCTTACATTCAACTGTGGAATTACAAATTGCAGCTCGATCGCATGGAGAGTTTAAATTGGCGCAATCCGCAGGTAGACTTGTTAGTGTTGAGTGCTTGTAGAACTGCTTTGGGCGATCGGGAAGCCGAGTTAGGTTTTGGAGGTTTAGCGGTCAAATCCGGCGCCAAATCTGCCTTGGGGAGTTTGTGGTATGTTGACGACGGAGGCACTTTGGGGCTGATGAGCGAATTTTACCAGCAGCTTCTAGGAGGCAAAACTAAGGCAGAAACTCTGCAACTTACTCAACAGGCGATGATTGCTCGTCAAGTTCGGATTGAAAACCAGCAATTAGTGACAACAGCGGGCAACTTAAATTTACCGAATAACATAAAATCACAAACCCAAGATTTTTCTCATCCTTACTACTGGAGCAGTTTCACCCTCATCGGAAATCCTTGGTAAGAAGGAAGAAGGCAGAAGGCAGAAGGCAGAATTCAAGAGTAGGGTGCGTCAGGAAAAGTAAATTTTAATTATCATATCATGTCCGGTTGATTACCATCACAAAAACGGTTTGTAGTGCGGACTTCAGTCCGCTTTATGCTGCGGACTGAAGTCCGCACTACAAACCTTGTAAATTTTAATCATCACCCTTAATCTCATTCTGACGCACCATTTATTCTTGGCATCGAAATCATAATTTTCCGATGGCAAAGCTAGTCAAAAATTATCTAAAACGCAGAAGCTCTGGGTCCAAGCTGTTTCAAATTAGGTGCCGCAGTTCCATAATTGACGCGACAACCGATGTTTAACAAACTAGCGCTGCATTCGAGAGGGACAATTTGCTGGTCTAGGAGAGCGCTGCAACTTACATACTGGTCGTCATTAGTATCTCTTACCATACATTCGATCGGTCTAGCGCCCGATCGAGCCGCCCAACTCTTCATACCTACAACTGCAATCATGTGCTGCCAGAAAAACGACAACACTAACACTCCCAATAGCACAGTAACTCCCAATCCGGCTTTCACCTTCCAACTGCTCAGGATGTTTCCCAGGCTACTTTTTACGTTTTCCGTCCAAGAAATAGAGCTTTCGGAACTTGTTTCTGGAGCCGATAAATTTGTTTGTGTTTGTTCTGGGATTTCCGACATCACGTATCTCCTCTGATTGCTGGAACTTTCTGCGGTTGACAGTTACGCGCGATCGCAACTGCCAACTCTATCAAATTTTAGCAAAACTAGCCTGTGCCGACAACCGATTCGGGCACCCGGGCGAGCCAAGTATGTATATTGACGAAGCGCGAGCGCAATTTCTATGTCTTTTGAGGTATTGCACAATTTGCGATGGGCTCTTTTGTTCGTAGTGAGGACTTCAGTCCTCATAAATTCAGAGGACTGAAGTCCTCACGAGCGAAAACTAAACTGGTTCGTAGTGAGGACTTCAGTCCTCATAAATTCAGAGGACTGAAGTCCTCACTACGAACCGGGCTGATGCAACTTCATTCCTCATAAATTCAGAGGACTGAAGTCCTCACTACGAACCG
>NZ_JAEQCI010000183.1:0-7817 GCF_020738565.1 Microcoleus sp. PH2017_12_PCY_D_A
ATTCGACAACTTTACCCGAAAGTCAAACACAGCAGTCTGAAAAATCCGCAAGTTTGCCAATTTCTGAAGTTGTCGAAACTTGGGCGGATGTCGCAGCGGAAAAATTACTCGAAAATTCGACAATTTCATCCGAAAGTGAAACGAATTCGGCAGAAAACGAGGAAAATTTGCAACTTAGGAAAACAACTAAGAATTTGTCCGGCTTAGCAGGTGATTTTTCCGGTAAAATGCCCGAATCAGAACCTAAATACCTTGATTTCCCCACTGAGATTCACCAAGAGAAATCCCAACTAAAAAATTCCCCCTCTCCCCCTCTCCCAATCTGGAAAGACGAACTTTATCTAGAATTCCACCGGGGTTGTTACACTACTCGCGCTGACCAAAAACGCCAAAACCGCCGCTGCGAAGATTTGCTCTATGAAGCGGAGTTGTTTTCTTCGATCGCGACAATCTGCACTGGTGCGGTTTATCCGAAAGTTGAGTTAGAATCGGCTTGGAAACAGGTGTTGTTTAACCAGTTTCACGATATTTTGCCCGGTTCGGCGATCGCCCAAGCCTACACTGATGCTAATCTAGCCTTTGCTGGGGTCGATCGCGCTTGCCGCCACATCTTGCTAAAATCCTTAGATGCCATTGCTGCTCAAATTTCTCTGCCTTCTCCTCCGCAGCCGGACGCTCAACCCATTTTTGTTTTCAATTCTCTCAATTGGTCGCGCTCTGAGGTTGTCGCCGTAACTCTTCCCGATTCCTCTGACGCAGCTTGGCAAATTTACGATTTATCGGGACAGCGGTTGACGAAGCAGGTTGTCACGGGCGATCGAGAGTCACTACCATTTACAATTTTATTCTGTGCCAATGACATCCCGGCGATCGGCTACTGCGTTTTTTGGCTCTGTCGTGAAGATACTCAAACAGTCGATCGTCCGTCAGCAAGCTCAACCACCGAAAAAAAGACAGAACTGTCGAAACTTACATACGGTATAGCACAAAAAAACACGCCTTGTCAAGAAACGCATTTTACAGCCCCAGAAATAGTCTTGGAAAATGAACTTATTCTGGTAAAAGTAGACGCAGCAACTGGTAACTTATCCAGCATTTGGGATAAAGCAAACCATAGAGAAGTGCTGAATGCAGCCGGAGGAAATCAACTGCAAGCCTTTCAAGACAGCGGCCAATATTGGGATGCTTGGAACATCGATCCGAATTACCAAAAACATCCATTACCCGCCCCGATACTCAAACAGATTTATTGGGTAGAGCGGGGAGAAGTGCGGCAGAGTTTGCGCGTAATTCTGCAAATTGGTAAATCCGAGTTTCGCCAAGACTATATAGTAGAAATAGGTTCCCCACTGCTGAAAATCAAGACAGTTGCAGATTGGCAAGAAACTCACGTTTTAGTCAAAACAGCCTTCGGGTTAAATGTCGCAGCAGATTTTGCAACTTGCGAAATTCCCGGCGGCGCGATCGCACGCACGACCAAACCACAGACACCCGCAGAAAAAGCCAAATGGGAAGTACCGATTTTGCGCTGGACTGATATCAGCAACGACGGTTTTGGAGTTAGTTTGCTCAACGATTGTAAATACGGTTGCGACATTCAACCAAATCAAATTCGGCTGACTTTGCTGAGAAGTTCGACTTGGCCGGATGAAGCAGCAGATGTCGGAATTTCCCAATTTACTTGTGCCGTTTATCCCCACACTGGAAATTGGCAAGATGCCGACACAGTTCGGCGCGGGTACGAGTTGAATATGCCGCTGCTAGTACAAGTCTTGCCAAACTTAAAGGAAAATTGCCATAAGACTCTGCCACCCGTTGGCAAGTTCTTGGATTTGTCCGCCGAAAATTTAGTGCTGATGGCTTTCAAACAGTCGGAAGATGATGCTAATATGTGGATTTTGCGGTGTTACGAGTGTCATGGTGAAGAGGCGAAGTTGGAATTAAACAGCGATTTGGGTTTGGCGATTAGTCAGCCAGTCGATTTATTAGAACAACCGATAAATTCACCCAGGAAGTCGGACGATGGGAAAGTTTTCAAAATATCACCGTGGAAAATAGCCAGTTTTGCAGTAGACTTATCATAAATATACATCTCCAAAAAAGTCTAATATTGAACAGGCAGGATGCCTATTCCACAATAATTATTATTGGAGAGGTTGATTAGTCCTGGACGTATCAACTAATTATGTAAGGTGAGCAGCGTCCACCTTACGGCTACAAATTGAGAACAGTCTCCGCAAATTTATCCCACATTTTGAGACTTTGCGAACTTAGTGCGAACAAAATTTGTTAACCTGCGCCAATTAGCCCTGACAACTTTCTTCTGATCTAAAATATGCAAAATCGCGAATGCTAAAAACGTGTACGCCAGCCAAAAATGCAAACTCCTTCCCACCTCAACCATGGCGGAATTCTGCGGAAACACATCCGGCAAAACAATTCCGAAAAATTTCACATTGTTACTTTTGAAAGAGTTAGAAAAAAAGAAACCAGCAACCGGAACTAGCCACATAAAAACGTACAAAGTCGCGTGCAGAGCAAAATTTTTGTACCATTCCTTCGTAAACTTTGGCAGGCGTTTGGTATATTTTTTCCACCCTACTCGCAGCAAAGTCAAAATCCGCCAAGTCAGCAAAGCCATCGTCAGCACTCCTACAGATTTGTGAAAATCGTAAAGAAAGCCTCGAATTAACAACTCTCTCGGCAATTGAGCCATAAACGTACCGCCCACAAACAGCACTAAATAGCAAGCTGACATCACCCAGTGCAAGGACATCAATTGTTTGAACGCAGAATTAAGTCGGGGTTTAGCAACGGGTTTTAGGGTGGTCACTCTTCTTTACCTCCTTAGCGTTTGCTGCACAAGATTCAGTATAAACTATAGGACTCAAGCCTGTGGTATATTGTGCATTATCATATACCCTTTCAAGCTCTCATATTGGCGGACGAATGGGCATAGGCCTGCGCCGGGCATAGGGCATAGGCCTCTGTGACCATACCTCACCATGCTTGAGAACCGCTATATTTCGTTAACTTAATTGTTATCAATATTTATTAAACAGTCGAATTAACTCTATTCACGATCGTCATTCTCGGCCAAAAAACGATCGTACTGGGGTCGATCGCCTGCCAAGCAGTTTTGAGGTCTCCTACTCCCCAAAGCTACGGCACTCATCTGACCCAACAATTGCGCTCGCCGCCCGGTTCATCCGCAGCCCGGGCAAATATCCCAACCCGAAACCTAAGTAAGTCAGTCCCAACAGTAGATATTTGAATGTTATCATAGATACTTAAAACCATTGATTGCCGATTTTTTCC
Organism: Microcoleus sp. PH2017_12_PCY_D_A; assembly: GCF_020738565.1. Taxonomy (NCBI): domain Bacteria; kingdom Bacillati; phylum Cyanobacteriota; class Cyanophyceae; order Oscillatoriales; family Microcoleaceae; genus Microcoleus; species Microcoleus sp. PH2017_12_PCY_D_A. The sequence goes on from NZ_JAEQCI010000183.1 coordinate 3,319, forward strand.
ATTGTCGAGGATACTACAAGTACACAGGAGGTAATTGCTGTTTTAATTGCTGACACGGCAACGCCGCGGGAAATATCTCCCGCACGCAGGCGGTCTACCAACTACTGCAACCGCTAAGATGGTTAAGATGTTCTTAATTGCCGAAACCCTTGTGGTCGATCGCAACGAAAGGTCTTCCGTCTTGCGTCTTCCTTCGGTCAACTGTCAACCGTCTTGCTTCTTCCGTCTTCCTGATGACTGATGACCGATGACTAATGACTAATGACCGATGACTAATGACTAATGACTTCTTCCTTCTTCCTTCTAAACAAACACAGGGGTTGCATCGCAAGCGAAAACCAGCGTGCTGGACAAGCTGTAATTTTGTTACAAGTTGTAACTTTTTCAAATAACAGGTTAAATTTAGTTTCACAAGAAAGTTAAATTCCAGAAAGTAAAATTAATTACAGTCGAGTTAAGCTAAAAGTGTTTGCTAATAAAAATCATTCAAGCAACCCAGAAACCAACAATTCTCACTTGACAGGTACGGGGGACGATCTCGCGGCCACGAAAGTTTCGTCCAACAAACAACAAGTCGAACAGGATTGGTATCGAACTGTCTACGATAATTTTCCGGGCATTTACTTCGTCCTAGACGCTTTGGGAAGAGTTTTTTCGCTCAATCAATTCGGCGAATCTCGCCTCGCCTACAGGTCGCAGGAATTAGTTTGTCATTCAATTTTTAACATATTTTACTGCCAAGATCAAGGGAAAATGCAGTCAGAATTTGCGAGATTGGTTCACCCGAAAAACGGTATGCCAAATCCAAAAGTTGCCTGTTGGGAAGGCTGCTTGACTCGCAAAGACGGCAAAATTATCTGGGTAAAAGCAACGGCGCGCGCTTTGCCTGTGGTAGAATGGAAAATAGACGAAAATACCGATAGTCGCTCAGTTGCTAATTTCCAACAGCCAGTGGTACTGTTAGTTTGCGAAGAAATTAAGGCCGCTGGGCCTCCTTCAGCACCGCCGCCAAACTCTCAGGACAATTGGCGCCGTTCAACTTTGGCGATCGCAAAATTAGCCAAAAGTCAACTTAAAGAACGCAACAATATAGAAGGATTCATCCGCGAAGTCACGGAAACCGCTGTCAGTATTGTCAACTGCGATCGAGCTAGCATTTGGCTGTACGGGGAAGACAAAACGCAGCTTCACTGTATCGACTTTTACGAACAAAATACCAAACTCCATTCCGTACAAATAATCATTACAGCAGCCGACTGTCCGGCGTATTTTCAAGCCTTAAAATCCGCAAATGCGATCGCAACGGTGGCAGCCGAAAATGACCCGAGAACGCGAGAACTGGCAAGTCTTTATTTTGCCGATCGGGGTACGACTGCCCTGTTGAACGTACCGATTTTTCTGGCAGGTCAAATGGCTGGAATAGTCAGCGTTGAACGCCTGGGTTCCAGCAGTCAGTGGACGGAAGAAGAACACGAATTAACTAAAATATTAGCAGAGTTTGTATCGTCAAGTTTGTCGGCTAGCGAAAGCTTAAAATTAGAAGCTCTGCGGCGCGAACAGCAGCAAAATATGCTGAGTCAATACTACGACCAACTAGAAGAAAGAGTAGAAAGACGCACGGCCGAACTCAAAAAAGCCAACAAAAAACTGGAACAAGAAATAATTAAAAGAAAACAAGTAGAAGCAGAAATGCGCCGCCAGCACCAAGAACAGCAAATTATTTTTGATGCGGTGCCGGCGATGATTTGGTACAAAGATACGGACAGCCGCCTGTTGCGAATTAATCAAGCCGCCGCTGCATCGAGAGGTTTGCCCGCAAATCAACTAGAAGGCAAATCTTTTTATGAAATCTATCCAGACGAAGCAGAACAATATTATTTAGAAGATTTAGAAGTCATCAATTCTGGCGTTCCCAAACTGGGAAAAGTCCAACTGTTGCCAACTGCCTCCGGTCACAAATGCTGGGTGCGGACAGATACAATACCTTACCGCGACGAATCAGGTCAAGTGGCTGGTGTTATCGTGTTTGCAGTAGATATTACAGATTTAATTAGAGTCGAAAGAGAACTGCGAGAAAATCGCGCTCGTCTTACTGAAAAAGTTGAGAAACGCACTGCTATGTATCGGCAGGCAATGGCAGCTCTGTATTCGGCAAATACGCAAATGCAACAGCTAATTAACAACAGCTATGCCGGGGAACACGGTAGCAGCACAGCAGCACAATTGCTCGAATGCGAAGCTTATTTTGAAGCAGTTGCCGTGGCCGACCGCGACACAATTTTGAGCGTCAGCAGGGATTTTGCCGAACTGTTCGGTTACGAACCTGCGGAAATGGTGGGAATGAGTTTGCTGGAACTGCTGTCGCCAAAATCTTACAAAATGGCACCACAAATGATTTCTGCACCCAGCAATACAGTCTGCGAAACGATTTTTCTCAGGCGGGACGGGACTGCTTTTCCTGCTGATGTACGCAGCAAATTTGTAGTTTGCGAAGGTCGTTTGGTGCAGGTGAAAGCAGTGCGAAATCTCACGGAACGCAAATTGATGGCAGCAGAATTAGAACGATCGCGCTCTTTGTTGCACGCTACTATGGAAGCGACGGCAGATGGCATTCTTGCTGTTACTAATGCGGGAGAATTGATTAGTTTTAATGAAAAGTTAGTTCAAATGTGGGGCATCCATGAAGAACTTAGAAACTCACTGGATAGGACGGTTCGGCTGACGTTTCTCACTAAGCAAGTTAAAGATCCGAGGGATTTTTTACAGAGAGTTAAAGAAATTTATAGCGATGCGGAGTCCGAAGGCTGCGATATTCTTGATTTTAAAGACGGCCGGACTTTTGAGCGCTATACGCAGCCGATTCGAGTCGGACAAAATATTATTGGCAGGGTGTGGCGCTTCCGGGATATTACTTCTCGCGAAAAGGTGACGGCAATGTTGGGAGATTCTCAACGGCGCTTTCGGGCAATTTTTGATTCTTCTTTCCAATTTGTTAGCTTGCTAAAACCGGATGGTATTCTGCTGGAATCTAACCAAACTTCTCTGGATTTCGCGGGAATTAAGCTGCGGGATGTGGCAAATCGACCGTTTTGGCAGGGGCCTTGGTGGGGGGTTTCTCCGGAAGTTCGCCAACAGTTGCAAGAGGCGATTTCTCGATCGGCAAAAGGTGAATTTGTCCGCTATGAAGTGGAGGTTCAAGGGGTAAACCGCACGGCAACTATCGATTTTTCTCTCAAACCGGTGGCAGACGAAACTGGTAAAATTGTCTTGCTGCTGCCGGAAGGTCGAGATATTACTGAAAGCAAGGAGGTGCAAGTGGCTCTGCGCCAGCAAGTTGAGCGGGAACGCCTGATCGCCGAAATTCAATCTCGCATCCGTTCTTCTCTGGATCTCAAAGATATTCTCAACACTACAGTAGCGGAAGTGCGGGAGTTTTTGGCAACAGATCGCGTGATTCTTTTCCGCTTCCGGCCAGATTGGAATGGGGATGTGGTGGTGGAGTCGGTGGGCCCGGGGTGGATGCCGCTGATGGGGATGGCGATCGAGGATTGCTGTTTTGCTAATAGTTATGTGGGCCAGTATTTGAAGGGCAGAATTCGCGCTGTAGAAGACATTCACGCTTCTAATTTTGCCGAGTGCCACGTCAATTTTTTGGCCGATTGTCAGGTGAAGGCAAATTTGGTGGTGCCCATCGTGCAGCAGGGAATCGAACACCGCGACGGCAATCCTACTTGTCAAGTGCCGAAGTTGTGGGGTTTGTTGATTGCTCACCACTGTTCGGCGCCCCGCGAGTGGCAGCAGTTTGATATGGATTTGCTGAGTCAGTTGGCGACTCAAGTGGCGATCGCGATCGAACAATCTTTACTTTACCAGCAGTTAGCTGCTGCTAACCAGCGGTTGGACGGGTTGGCGAATTTGGACAGTCTGACTCAGTTAGCTAACCGCCGCCGGTTTGACGAGGTGATCAATCGGGAATGGGAACAGTCGAGCACTGCGGAACCGCTATCTTTGATCATGTGCGATATTGACTGTTTTAAACTTTATAACGACAATTACGGCCACCAAGCCGGAGATGCTTGTTTGCAACAAGTCGCGCGGGCGATCGGGGATGCTTGCGCCCACGCACCCGCAGAACGCCTTTATTTAGCTGCTAGGTACGGTGGCGAGGAATTTGGGGTAATTTTGCCAAATACTAATATCGCCGCTGCACAGGCTTTTGCTGAGGGAATCCGCCGCCGCGTTAAAGCTTTGGCAATTCCCCACCTCAAGTCTGTTGTCACCGATTCTGTGACTCTCAGTATGGGGGTGGCGACGATTGCTGAAAATCAAAATTCGCCGAAGATGCTGATTGAAGCTGCGGATAAGGCGCTGTATCGGGCTAAGTCTGGCGGGCGCGATCGAGTCATTAGTCATTAGTCATTAGTCATTAGTCATTAGTCATTAGTCATTAGTCATTAGTCATTAGTCATTAGTCATTAGTCATTAGTCATTAGTCATTA